>DASQZE010000378.1:0-14208 GCA_035638875.1 Longimicrobium sp. | reverse complement strand
TCTCCAGCGCCACGGCCGCCTGGTCCGCCAGCGCGGAGAGCAGCGACTCGTCCGCGGGGGTGGACGCCTGCCGCGTGGCCACGGCCAGCAGCCCCGTCACGGCCCCGCCCACCACCAGCGGCACGGCGATGAAGCAGTCGTCCGGCACGGCCAGCAGCCCCTGCAGCCGCCCGAACACCTCCTCGCTCAGGGGGGTGCGAAAGCGGGCCACGCGCGCCTCGTCGATGCCGCACGCCCCGCGCACATGCAGCAGCCCCTCCGCGTCCGCCAGCATGAGCACGGCCGATTCCGCGTCCAGCAGCTCGGCCCCGCGGTCCACGGTGAGCCGCGTCACCTGCTCCAGCGACGTGGTGTAGGTGAGCGCGCGGCTGATCTCCGTGAGCCGGCGCAGCTGGGCGAACGCGGGGTCCACCGCCACGGCGGCGGGCGTGGAGGACGTCACAGCACCGTCAGCCCGGCCGCGGTGATCTCCACCTCGCGGACCCGGGTGTCGTGCGCGCTGCCGCGGGTCTTGAGCACGCGCAGCTTGCGCCGCGTCTGCTCCTCGCCGTCTACCGTGAGCAGCAGCACGTTGTCGGACAGGTAGCTCATGGCGTTCTGCATGCCGCTTCCGAGCAGGACGTTGCCCGTGGTCTCGAAGTTCAGCACGCTGGTGATGGTGCTCACGGCAAAGTGCTGCACGAGCGCGTACAGGTAGTCGTGCAGGCGCTGCGGGTCCGTGGCGGCGCTGGCCAGGTCGCCCAGCGCGTCGATCACCAGCCGCCGCACCCCCCGCTGCTGGATGCGGCGGAACATGTCCACGATGATGCTGTCGATCTGCAGCTCCACGGGCGACGCGTAGACCAGGTCCAGCCCCTGCGCCTGCGCCTGCTCCAGGTCCACCCCCAAGCCCCGGATGGTGCGCATGAGCTGCGAGGGGTTCTCCTGGAAGTTCATGTACAGGCTGGGCTCGCCGCACCGCGCCCCCTCCAGGGCGAACTGCAGCCCGATGGTCGTCTTTCCCGCGCCCGCGGGGCCCGCCAGCAGCGTCGTGGTGCCGCGCCACAGCCCGCCGTGCAGCATCTCGTCCAGCCCCGCCACCCCCGTGGAGATGCGCTCCGTGGGGGGCTCGTACCCCTCCGGCATGCGCGGGCTCACCAGCCGGGGGTAGATGTCCAGCCCCGATCCCGTGATGCGGAACGCGTGCGCCCCCTCCAGGTAGCGGCTGCCGCGCAGCTTGTAGACGCGAAAGTAGCGCTCGTCGCGGTTGCCCAGCCGCCGCCGCGACATCTCCACGATGCCGTCGGCCACGGCGAACTCCGGGTAGAGCAGGATGTCCTCCTCCGTGTACTCGCCCACCAGGAACGCCGTGGTGCCGTACGCCGAGAGCAGGGCCGTCATCTCGTACACCATCCCGCGGCGCTCCGCGATGGACGGCGCCAGGTCGTGCACGGCCTTGAACGAGTCGATGACGATGACCTTGGGCGACACGGTGCGGATGGCCTCGCGCAGCAGGGGCACGAGCGCCGGCGCACCGTCCTGGGCCAGCTGCGGGCCCACGTCCTCGTAGATGACCTGCGTGCCCAGCTTGCTCTCGTCAAAGAACTCGAACCCCTGCAGGTAGCGCACGACCTTGGCCAGCGGCTCGGACAGGGTCGTGAGGTACAGGATGGGCCGGTCGTCGCCCGCGTTGTGAAAGATGAGCTGCTCGGCGAAGATCGTTTTTCCCGAGCCCGGATGCCCCATGATGATGTTGATGGAGTTGTCCGGGAATCCGCCCCCCAGGATGTGGTCCGCCTCGGCGTTCCCGGAGCTCATCCGGCCCTCCAGGTCCGACTCCGGCGGCCGGGACCCGGCGGCGCCTCGGCGCTCGGGGACGATCATGTCGAGGGGCATTGTTCCTCCGTGACTGCGGATGGCTGCGCGGCGACGAGGTCCGTGACCGCGGCCACGAAGACGGATTCCACGAACGGCTTGCGCAGGAACGCCGCGGCGCCCGCCTCGGCGGCGCGGGGGGCGGCGGCCAGGATGCTGAACACCACCACGGGAATGCCGGCCGTGACGGGGTCCTCGCGCAGGCGGCGGCACAGCGCCAGCCCGTCGATGCGCGGAATGAGGATCTCCGTCACGACGAGCGCCGGGCGCAGTTCCACGGCGCGGTCCAGCGCCGCCTGCCCGTCGTCCGCGAACTCGACGGCGAAGCCTGCCTTCGTGAGAAAGAACTCCTGAAGCTCACGCACGGTCCGGTCGCGTTCGGCGATCAGGATCACGCGTGTACCCGGATGCGGACTCTGCATCCCCCCTCCTGTGGGCGTTGCGGGACCGGCCGGCGACCACGGCCGGCGGACGCGGGATGACGAGGGCCGATGGGCCGCCGCGGTGCACGATGTGCGCCCTGACGGAGGCCGGCGGTTTCCCCGTCCGCCCGTCCGCCGTCCCCGCGACCCCGGGGAGCGTGCCCCCGTGCCCCCCTCACGGCCGGGGGGATGGGACTGGGGATGGGACCACCAGCACGCTGCACGGCGCATCTCGCACCACCGCCTCGGCCACGCTCCCCAGCAGCGCCCGCGCCGCGCCGCCGCGCCCGTGCGACCCCACCACCACCAGCTCCGCCGGCCACTCCGCCGCCTCGGCCACGGCCTCGCGGGCGGGGGCGCCCGTGCGCACGCGCCCCTCCACCCGTACGCCCTCCGGCAGCTCTCCCAGCTCCGCCACGAAGGCGTCCAGCTGCTCGCGCGCCGCGCCGGCCAGCCGGTCGTGCAGGCCGGGGATGGGCAGGTCCACCTCCAGCCCCACCACCAGGAGCACGCGCACGTCGATCGCCGCCGCGCCGGGGGACAGGGACTCCACGGCCGCCAGCCCGCGGTGGAGCATTGCGGCGGCGTGCGGCGACGCCACGTCCACGCACACCAGCACGCGCGGCGCGGGCGGGAGGTCGCCCCGCAGCACCAGGACGGGAATGCGCGCGCCGTGCAGGACACGCTGCGCGGTGGTGCCCAGCAGCGCCGCCCCCGCTGGCCCGCGGTGCGTGGGACCCACCACCAGCAGGCACCCCGCGTCGCAGGCGGCGTCGCCCAGGACGGCCGGCGGGGTCCCCGGCACGGCCCGGCAGTGCACCTCGCCATGGCCGGCCAGGCCGCCCACCTGCCCCTCCATCCGCGCCTGCAGCCCCTCCTGGTAGTGCAGCAGGGGATCGCCGGGAAGGGTTGAAGAGCGGAGGTAGCTGTCCACGAACGGGTCCGAAAGGTCGAACGCGTGAACCAGCTGCAGGGGCAGCCCCGCGCGGTTTGCCAGCGCGGCGGCGCGGGGGATCAGGGGGTCCATGTCGCCGAGCGAGCCCACGCCGGCCACCAGCGTGTCGATGCGGTCGTTCATCCACCCTGCCAGTACAAGGAAAGCGCGAGCAGCCCGAGCGGCCGCTCGCGTTCATCGATCGAGAATCATCCGGTGTTGAAACGCTCGCCCGCGCGTGAGATCATCCTGGGCTCGGCATCAGCCATGTCCAGCGGTCCACCATGCAGGTCCGCCGACGACCCGCATCAGCGTACATCCAGGGTCGGGGCACTCCATCCAGCGAGGTGTCGCCGAAACACGGCCGTCCCGCCTTCATCCGAGTCTCCGGCGCGGGCAGGCTCTCACGGATCGCGATCAGGTGGATGATGTGCCCGGTCAGGCATCCGTCTCCGCCGCCGCGATCCGTCCCCGTCAAAAACGTGATCCTGCCGGTGTCGCCGATCCGCGGCCGTCCCGCCTTCATCCGAGTCTCCGGCGCGGGCAACCTCTTACGGATCGCGATCAGGTGGATGATGTGCCACGCCAGGCATCCTCTCCGCCGCAACGATCTGCCCGGTATGCCTCTTCCAAAAAACGCGGATCCCGTCATCCCGCCGGCAGCAGCCGGTCTACCAAGGGCCTGATGCACCGGTCGCGCGCCTCCGGTCCGCGTCCGGCCGTCGCGATCACAATCATCCAGTAAGGCCGGCCTCGCCCAAATCCATACGTGCGCGAGCGATGCGCCGCGATCGCCGATCGCGGCCGGATGGCTGCCGCGGGAAGTCCGCCGTCCTTGGTAGATCGCTCGCTGCCGGCGAGGGGACGGCATCCGCGTTTCTTCGAAAGCAGGATATCGGCTACACGGGGCGGGAGCCCGCCGAGGAACCCAACCTCCTGATCGCGATCGGTAGAAGCCGGCCGTGCCGGAAGGCCGTGCATCGGATCGGGACCTGCCTCCCATTTCGCAACGGATATCAGCTACACGGGGCGGAAACCCGCCGGGGAACCAATCCCCCTGATCGCGATCGGTAGAAGCCGGCCCTGCCGGAAGGCCGGGCATCGGACCGGGCTCTGCCTCCCGCTACGCACGGACGATCCTTCAGGCGCGCCCGGATTCGCGGCCCATCGCGTTGCGCGCCGCGAGGAGGACGGCATGGCAGACTCCGAGCGCCTCCCGGAGGTCGGGCCGGGAGGCATCCAGTGGACGATGCCGGCTCAAGCCGTTCGCGATAGGCCGCTGTCAGGGCGCGGCGCGCGGCAGGTGCACCGTGAAGGTGGTGCCGTCCTCCTGCGACGAATCCACCGAGATGGTGCCGTTGTGCGCATGCACGATGCGGTCGGCGATGTACAGCCCCAGCCCCAGGTTGCCCGTGGGCCCGGTGGTGGCCTTGCCGTCCGGCTCGCGGGGCTTCATGGGGTTGAAGATCCCGTTCATCCGGTCCTGGGGGATGGCGGGGCCGGCATTGTGGACCGCGATGGTGACCCCGTCGTCGTCGTCGCCCATCTCCACCGTCACGTCCGTGCCCTCCGAGCCATGCTCCAGCGCGTTGCTCAACAGGTTGGAGATCACCTGGCTGATGCGCGGGCAGTCCCAGTCGCCCTCCAGCTCGCCCCGCCCGTCCACCCGGATCGCGCGGTCCGGGTGCGCGGCCGCCATCTCGTCCACCACGTCGTGCACCGCTTTGCCCATGTTCATGGGTGCGCGGACGATGGGAATGCCCCCGCCCAGGCGGCTGCGGGTAAAGTCCAGCAGGTCGCCCACCAGGTGCACCATGCGCGTGGCGCTGCTGGAGATGCGCGCGGTGAGCGTGAGGTGCGGCTCCGGCAGCTCCCCCGTCTCCAGCATGAACCGGGCGGAGGTGAAGACCACCCCCAGCGGCGTGCGCAGGTCGTGCCCCAGGATGGCCAGGAACATCTCCTTGGAGTGGTCCAGCTCCCCCGTGTAGCGCGTGACGGACTCCGCCAGCGCCTGGTCGATGGCCTCGTTGAAGTGGGTGAGGTCGTCCACGTCCGCGGGCACCAGCTCGCCCTTGGCCCGCGTCCACAGCCGGATCACGCTGGCACGCAGGGCCCGGTACTCCGAGACCATCTGCTCCATGCTGAAGCCGCTCTCCGCCCGCCCCGCTCCGTGCTCCTCGGCCGCGGTGGTTTCGCCGGCTGCGCTGTCCGGCGCCTTGCCCATCCCCTTGTCGGACTGCTCGCCGCCGCTCTGGGGGGTGCGCAGGTCCGCCGCGATGACCGTGAGCATCTCGTTGGCGTGGTCGCGCAGGGCCGTGATGTCCATGGGCGCGCTGGCGGGCGTGCACGTACGCGCGAACGCCTCCCACTCCACCAGGATGGGCTCGCGGTTGCCGTCGATGAAGTCGGCGAGTCGCATGGTTCTCAGCGGGACGGGGGAGGGGACTCCGGGGCCGGCGCCACGGACTCGGCGGTGGGACGCATGCCGCGGAAGTTCTCGTCCAGCAGGGCCAGCAGGCGCAGGCCGGCCGCCTTCACCTTCCGCAGGTCGTCCACGTACTCCGCGTGCCCCGCCGCGGCCGCCTGCTCCAGCAGCATCTCCGAATAGCCGATGATGTGCGCCAGCGGCGTGCGCAGCTCGTGCACGAGCTCCGCGGGCACGGGGTGCCGGATCCGCTCGCCGTCCGTCGCGGGCGGCCCGCTCACGGCGCGGCCTCCGCCGGGGGGGCGCCGTCGGCCGGGGCGCCGCCCAGCAGCGCCTCGATCTTGCCCAGCAGCCGCGGCAGCTCGATGGGCTTGGTGTCGTACTCGTCGCAGCCGGCCTCCAGCGCCTTTTCGCGGTCGCTGGACATGGCGTGCGCCGTGAGGGCGATCACGGGGATGTGCCGCGTTTCCGGGGACGCCTTCAGGCGCCGCGTGGCCGCCCACCCATCCAGCACGGGGAGGCTCATGTCCATCAGCACCAGGTCGGGCGCCTCGCTCGTGGCCATCTCCACGCCCTCCTGGCCATCCACCGCCAGCACCACCTCGTAGCCCTTGCGCTCCAGCCGCCGCGAAAGCATGTCGCGGTTCATCTCGTTGTCTTCCACCAGCAGGATCTTCGTCATAGGCCTTTCCGGGAACGGGCTACGCGACGGGCGCGCGCCGTTCTCCTCCCTGTCGAACGGTCATGGCCCGCGGAGCGCCGTAGTCGCTCAGCAGGTCGCGAACCTGGTGTAGCAGCGCCTCGGGCGAGTCGCCGTCCTTCTGGATGATGGTCTCCACGTAGCCGTTGAGCCGCCGGCGCTCCTCGCCCGTAAGGTCGTGCGAGGTCACCACCACGATGGGCACCGAGCGCCACTCGGGGTGCCGGCGCACCCGGTTGGTGAACTCGAAGCCGTCCATCTCGGGCATCAACAGGTCCAGCAGCACCAGCACGGGGCGCTCGCGCTCCATGCACTCCAGCGCCTGGCGGCCGTTCTCCGCCTCCGTCACCCGCCACCCTTCCTTCTCCAGGATGATCCGCGTGCGGATGCGGGCGGCCGGGTCGTCGTCCACCACCAGCACGGAGCAGGGCGGGTGCCCGCACGTGTACTTCTTGATCAGCCGCGACAGGCGCCCCCGGTTCACCGGCTTGGTGGTGTACTCGGCCGCGCCCAGCGAAAGGCCGCGCGACGGGTCGTCCACCATGGTGAGCATGATGACGGGAATGTCCTGCAGCGCCGGGTCCGCCTTGAGCGCCGCCAGCACCGTCCACCCGTCCATGTCGGGCATCATCACGTCCAGGGTAATGGCCACGGGGTGCATCTGCCGGGCCAGACGCAGCCCCTCGTCGCCCCCCGCGGCGACGAGCACGTGAAAGCCCTCGCGCCCCAAAAAGCGCTGCATCAGGTCGCGCTGCACGGGGTCGTCGTCGATCACCAGCACGTAGCTGGTGCCCGGCGGCAGCGAATCGGCGCCGTCCGCGCCGGCCAGGAAGACCTCTCCCGGCAGGGCGGCCAGGATGGCGGCCGCCTGCAGCTCGCCCGAGTCGCTGACCACGGCGGGGAGCTTGATGGTAAAGACGCTCCCCTCGCCGGGAACGCTGTGCACGGTCACGTCGCCGCCCATCATCTGGCAGAAGCGGCGCGTGAGGGCCAGCCCCAGCCCCGTGCCGCCGAACTTGCGCGTGGTGCTGGCGTCGGCCTGGGTAAAGTCCTGGAACAGCTTTACCAGCTGGTCGGCGCTGAGCCCGATGCCCGTGTCGGCCACGCGGAACACGATCCACTCGCGCCCGTCCATCCATTCGCGCGCGGCGTTCACCGTGATGGTGCCGTCGCGGGTGAACTTTACGGCGTTGGACAGCAGGTTGAACAGCCCCTGGCGCACCTTGATCTGGTCCGCGTGCATGGTGCCCAGGTCCGGCGCCAGCACCACGGCCAGCGTGTTGGCGTTGGCCTGCACCAGGGGGTGGATGGTGGACGCGACCTCGCCGATCATCTCCCCCAGGTCGAAGTCCTCCAGGAACAGCTCCATCTTGCCGGCCTCGATCTTGGACAGGTCCAGGATGTCGTTGATGAGCGCCAGCAGGTGCTTGCCCGCCGATCCGATCTTCTCCAGGTCCGCCGTGAAGTCCGGCAGCTCCCGCTCCACCGCCTCTTCCTGCAGCATTTCGCTGTAGCCCAGGATGGCGTTGAGCGGGGTGCGCAGCTCGTGGCTCATGTTGGCCAGGAACAGGCTCTTGGTGCGGTTGGCGTTCTCGGCTGCCTCGCGGGCCTTGGCCACCTCCTCCTCGGCCCGCCGCCGCTCCGTCACGTCCTCCAGCCCCAGCACCAGCAGCTCGCCGTGGTGCCCCGCCTGCAGCCGCCGCGCGTTCAGCAGCATCACCCGCCGGCCGATGGCTGGAAAGTCGTGCTCCAGCTCGAAGTCGTTGAACACCGTGCTGGCGGGGATGATGTCCTCCAGCAGGGTGCGCAGGGCGGGGATGTCCCACTGCCCGTTGCCCAGCTCGTAGATCAGCCGGTTCTCCGTCTCCTCCGCCGACACGGCGAAGGTCTGGTAGAAGGCGCGGTTGCCGCTGCGCACGCGCAGGTCGGTGTCCAGGATCAGGAGCGGCTTGCGCACCGTGTCGACGATGTCCTGCGCGTACGTTTCGATGGCCTTGAGGTCCGCCTCGGCGCGGCGGCGCTCCGTGACGTCTTCCATGGCCAGCACCAGCAGCTCGGCGTGGCTCCCCGCGCGCAGCTTGCGGGCGTTGAGCAGCATGGTGCGCCGCCCGATGCTGGGGAACGTGTGCTCCAGCTCGAAGTCGTCGAACACGGAGCGGGTGCGCATGACGTCGTCCAGCAGGGTGCGCAGGGCGGGGATGTTCCACTGCCCGTTGCCCAGCTCGTAGATCAGGTGCTCCTCCGTCTCCTCGCACGTCACGCGGAACGCCTGGTAGAAGGCGCGGTTGGCGCTGTGCACGCGCAGGTCGGGGTCCAGGATGAGCAGCGGCTCGCGCACCGTGTCCACGATCTCCTGCGCGTACGTCTCGATGGCCTTGAGCTCCGCCTCGGCGCGGCGCCGCTCCGTGACGTCCTCCATGGCCAGCACCAGCAGCTCCGCGTGCCCGCCGCCGCGCAGCTGCCGCGCGTTCAGCAGCATGGTGCGCCGGCCGATGACGGGAAAGTCGTGCTCCAGCTCGAAGTCGTTGAACACGGAGCTGGCGGGGATGATGTCCTCAAGCAGGGTGCGCAGGGCGGGGATGTCCCACTGCCCGTTGCCCAGCTCGTAGATCAGCCGGTTCTCCGTTTCTTCCGCGGAGACGCGGAAGGTCTGGTAGAAGGCGCGGTTGGCGCTCTGCACCCGCAGGGCGGTGTCCAGGATGAGCAGCGGCTCGCGGACGGTCTCCACGATGTCCTGCGCGTACGTCTCCAGGTCCTGTGCCCGGGCCTTGCGCCGCGTGGCGGCGCTCTGCGGCAGGTGGATCATGTGCGGCTCCCACTCCGTGTGCGGGCGCGGCAGAACGCGGAACATGCTTCCGCGCCCTGCCCGCCCATCGACCTCCTCGCCCTCCGCCGGCCGCGATCCCCGCCGCCGCCAGTCCTCTCCTGATCCCCCCTCCATCCCCATCCCATCCCATCCCCATCCCGTCGCCCGGCGCGCCGGAACCCGGGGCCCGGCGCACGCTCCGCACGGACGAGGCCGGGCGGGCGGGGAGGGCCTCGTGGAGCGGTGCGTCCCCGCGTCCCGAAGGTGAGGCGGGCTGGACGGCCGCGCCCTATTATTGACCGGGTGGTAAATTGAAGCTACACTGTATTGTACAAATGGTCAACAATGGTCGCGCGCGGCGTGGGCAGGCGTTCCCGCCGCGGGCGCATCGCAGCCAAAACGGGCCGGGAGAGATGGATGCCGGGAAAGCGGGCTTCGGAGGGGGAGCGGCGCGAGCAGATCCTGCGGGCAGCGTTCGAAGTGGCGTCGCGAGACGGGATCGGCAGCCTGACCATCCGCGGGGTGGCGGCGGAGGCGCAGGTGAGCCACGCGCTGGTGATCTTCCACTTTCAGCGCAAGGAGCGGCTGGTGCACGAGCTGCTCGACTGGCTCATCGAGGCCACGTCGGTGCTGCACGTGTCGGAGGAGGTGGCGAGCCATCCCCGCGCGCTGGACCGGCTGCACGCGCTGCTGCAGCAGGAGATCGCGCGGCTTTCCCACCAGCCGCGGCACGTGCGCCTCTTTTTTGACTACTGGGCGCTGGGCACCCGGCACGAGGTCATCCGCACGCGCATCGGCAGCGAGATGGAGCGCTACCGGATGGCGTTCCGGGCCATCATGGCGGAGCTGCTGGTGGCGGAGCCGGCGGCGTTCCCCGGCGCCACGGCCAACGGGCTGGCCGCGGTGGCCGTCAGCTGGATCCAGGGGTGCGCCGTGCAGGCGATGATCGACCCGAACTTCGACGCGGACGAGTACCTCGCCTCCGTCGCGGGCATGGTCGGGCGGGCCGGATGACGCCGCGCCGGTCCGGGGCGCGGGAGCCGGAGAAACACGCGGGTGCCGCGGGCGGGGAGCGTCCCCCCCGGAGGCGCGGGTCCATTCGTGCGGGGAAGGCAGGAGATCCATGAGCAAGACCGTTCTGCTCGTCGAGGACAACGCGGACAACCAGGAAATCTACCGGCTGATCCTCACGCACCACGGCTTCGCGGTCCTGCAGGCGTGGAACGGCGAGGTGGGCGTGCGGATGGCCCGGCACCACTGTCCGGACCTGATCCTGATGGACCTGACCATGCCCCTGGTGGACGGCCTGGAAGCCACGCGCCTGCTCAAGGCGGACCCGGCGACGTCCGCCATCCCCATCATCGCCCTCACGGCGCACGCGGAGAGCGAGGACCGCGCGGCGGCCGAGGCGGCGGGGTGCGTCGCCTTCCTGGCCAAGCCCGTCACGCCGCACCACGTGGCCGGCGAGGTCCGCCGCATCCTGGGCATCGGCGGCGCGCCGGGAGGGTGAGCGGCGCCGGGGGACGGCGGGGCGACAATGCCCCGTGCCGACGAACACGGGAGAATCCATGACCGACCCGGCGATGCCGCGGTTCCGTTCGCTGGACCGCGAGGAGTGCACGGCCATGAAAAGCGGCCAACGGCCGTGGTACCGCGCCGCGCCGCGCTCCCGCTCATGCCGAAGGACGATCTTGCCCGATGAAGGCTCCACGACAGCACCGCTCCGCATCCGCACCCTCTTCGCGCCCCGCGTGCCCGCGTGCCCGCGTGCCCGCGGCGCGCGGCGCGCGGCGAGCTGCTGCCGGGCCCCATCCGCGGCGAGCTGCTGGGCACCGACCCGCTGGCCGACAAGGCCCGCGACGTCGCCGGCCGGCAGCGCCTGGCGGAGGGGCCGCGCCCCGGCCGCGGCGTCCTGACTCCTGTCCCGCCTGACGCAGACGCGCGCCCTGCTGGACGTCGCCTGCGCGCGGCTGGGCGCGGACCGCGACGTGACGTGGGCTCCGCCGGCAGCAATCCGTCTGCCCGAGACTGCATGCTTCCTGCAGAAGGCATCCGGTCCGTGATCGGCCGCATCGCTCCCGCGGATGCGGCGGGGGGAAAGGCGGCCGAACGGGATGGTTGCTGCCGTGATGACCGGACGCGGACCGGAGGCGCTCGGCAGGGCGCGTCAGGCCCTTGGTAGACCGGCTGCTGCCGGCGAGGGGACGGGATCCGCGTTTTTTGGAAGAGGCAGGATCGGGGCGGCGGAGGTGGATGCCGGTCCTGGCACATCATCCACCCGATCGCGATCCTAGCGTTTCCCCGCTCCGGAACTCGGAAGGCGGGAAAGGCCCACGGGCCCAAGCCGGGAACCCCTCACGGTGGGGCACGGCTACGAGCGGGGTGTCCGCGGCCGGTTGCTTAGCTTATTTGTTCCCATCCGGTTAGATTGAATGCACTCCGCCGCGGGCCCCCCGGCCCGCGGCGGAGATTCCCGCGAGAGAGACTCCATGACCACACACGCCGCGGCCGTCGACGGACGCACCCGCTTCGCTTTTCTGGCGGAGACCAGCCGCTGCCTGGCGAACTCGCTGGACTTCGAGACCACCCTGGCCACGGGGGCGGGACTGGCCCTGCCGCACTTTGGCACCTGGTGCATGGTGGACGTCGTGGAAGCGGACGACACCATCCGCCGCGTGGCCGTCATCCATCCCGATCCCCAAAAGCAGCGGCTGGCCCGCGCCTTCTACGACGCGCACCCCCCCCACCGCGACGATCCGCTCGGCGCGCCGCGCGTCATCCGCACCCGCGAGTCGGAGTTCGTGCTGGCGTACGACGAGGTGCTGGAGGGCATCGAAGAGGAGGAGCACCGCCTGCTCCTCCACGAGCTCGGCGCGCAGTCCTTTCTAATGGTCCCCATGTCCGCGCGGGGACGGACGCTGGGCGCCATCACCTTCGTCTCCGACGACCGGCGCCAGTATGACGCGGCGGACCTGCTGCTGGCCGAGGACCTGGGGTGCCGGTTCGCCATGGCCATGGACAACGCGCGCCTCTACGCCGCGTCCCTGGCCGACTGCGCCGAGGCGGAAGCGGCACGCGCCGCCGCCACGCTCACCGTGCGCCGCGCCGAGGAGCTGCTGGGCGACGCCAACCTGGCCCGCCACGAGGCGCAGGAGGCCGCCGGCACCAAGGCCACCTTCCTGAACACCATCTCGCACGAGTTCCGCACGCCGCTCACGGCCGTGCAGGGCTTCGCCGACATGCTGCTGGAAGAGGTGGCCGGCCCCGTGAACGAGGCGCAGCGCCACCAGCTGGGCCGCATCCGCGCCGCCAGCGACCACCTGCTGGGGCTCATCGAAGAGATCCTGACCTACGCCTCGCAGCAGACCGGCCGCTCCGAGCTGCGATTGCAGGAGGTCGACCTGGGGGTCCTCGTCCGCGAGGCGGCGGCGCTGATGGAGCCGCTGGCCGTCACCAAGAAGCTCCGCTTCGTCATCGACGTCCCCGGGGCGCCCGTCCCCTTTCGCACCGATCCCGGCAAGCTCCGGCAGATCGTGCTGAACCTGGCCGCCAACGCCGTCAAGTTCACGCCGGCGGGCGAAGTGCGCGTGGAGCTGGCGATGGAAGAGCGCGGGGCGCTGGTGCGCGTGCGCGACACGGGGATCGGCATTGCCTCGGAGGACGCGGAGCGCGTGTTCGCCCCCTTTGCGCAGGTGGACGAATCCAACCAGCGCGCGGGGGGCACGGGGCTGGGGCTGGCCGTGACCCGCCAGCTGGCCGGCCTGCTGGGGGGAGAGGTGGTGATGGAGGCCGTGCCGGAGGGGGGGAGCCTGTTCTCGGTGTGGCTCCCCGTCCTGGTGCCCGGGGAGGACGTGCCGGCGCTGCAGGGGCCCGCGGAGATGTCCAAGAGTGAGCAGCGCACGCGGGGCCGCCGCACCCGGTCGCGGCGGGGGGCCAACCCGCCGCTGTCGGGACGGGCGGCCCCGGAAGACGGCCCCGGCCGTCCCGTAATTGAGAACAGCCGTCCACCGGCGGGGACGTAGCGGATTTTCCAGCACCATCCCCGACCGAGCTAAATTTTTGCGGCGCAACATCTTGGTCAAAGCGGCCCCGTCGGAACGGCGCTTGCCCTTTCCCTGGGCGGAACCCCGCTGCACCCCGGAGACAAGTCCAATGCGCAACATCATCTTCGCGGGCCTCGCCCTCACCGCCCTGGCCGCCGTGCCGGCCGCGGCGGCGCCCGCATCGCCCCTCCCCCCGGAGGCGCCGGCCGTGCCGGCCCTCCTGCTGGAGTCGTCCTCCACCGCCCTGGCCGGCCTCGCGAACGCGTCGCAGGGCCGGGTGCAGGTGTGGCTGGACGGCTCGCGCGACGTGTACCGCCCCGGCGAGCGCATCCGCGCCCGCATTCGCAGCGACCGGGACGGCTACCTCGCGGTCTTTCACATCGACACCAACGGCGACGTGGACGTCATCTACCCCTACTCGGAGCACGAGGACGGGTGGATCGAGGCGGGCCGCACCATGAGCCTGGGCTCGCGCGGCGGCTACGACTACGTGCGCTCGCGTGGCGGCTACGGCATGGGCTACATCATGGCCGTTACGCTGGACGAGCCGCTGGAGCTGTACCGCGTGCGCGAGCTGTACGGCGTGCGCACGGCCGGCTGGGACGGCAACCGCAGCATCTTCGGCGACCCGTTCTACGCCATGGACGAGCTGGTGCGCGCCATCGTCCCCGAGAGCTCGTCCGGCTACGAGTCCGTGGACTACGCCACCTACCACGTGGGCCAGCGCTACAACTACCCGCGCTACGCCTGCTACGACTCGTACGGCCCATGGTACCACCACCGCGGCGTGTACCGGGACGACTGCGACCGCGTGCGCATTTTGCTGGTGAGCTACCCGTGGTACTATGATACGCACCGCTGGCGGGGCAGCCGGCGCACGTACTACGAGCGCTACTACTACCCGCGCACGGCGGCCCGCAACCGGCCCCTGCACGGCTACAAGGAGCGCACGGACGGCCGCGCGCCCCCGGCCCGCAGCACCAGCAGCACGCGCCGCCCGCAGCCCTCGGGGCGCCCGTCCGGC
>DASQZE010000377.1:0-4051 GCA_035638875.1 Longimicrobium sp. | reverse complement strand
GGGATGGCCTGGACGGGACGACAGGCGTGCGGCGCAGACCAGGCCAGCATGGCGACGGCTGTCGCCCCTGGGTTGTGCAAGCGCTGGACGGACGCGATGCAGGGATTCGGCGGCGGAGAAATCCGGCCGGCCGCGGTGCAGCGTAGAAGGCAGGACGAGGGGCCGCCGCGTGGGGCGCGGGACGGCGGCCGAAGGAGATCGACAGGGAACGGGCCGCTGCACGCCGGGCACGGCACCGCCACCATGATCCGCGTGTTTTCGCGGGTCGTATCATCCACCCGGTTTGGAAAGGGACCCGATGAGAGGGATGCTCCCACGGCTCGTCCCCATGCTCGCGTGCGGCGCGGTGATGGGGACGACGGCCCAGGCACAGGAGATGGACCGGCGCGCCAGCCAGTTCGATCTCGGCGTGTACGCGGGCGGCACGCTTACCAGCAACTGGTTCGAGAGCCGCACGGTCACGCTCAACGGCACGGACACGCCCGCGGACAACGACGACGGGGAGGGCTACGCGCCCGGCTACGCCCCGGCATTCGGCGCGCTCGCCAACTTCTGGCTCACGCCGTCGTTCGGCCTGCGGCTGCACGGCGCGTACGTGCCCATGCGGCTGCCGAACACGGAAAGCCCGTTCACCGACGCGGGCGAGCGCGGCAGCTACGTGATGAACACCTACCTGTATGACCTGAACCTGGCCCTTCGCCCGTTCGCCACGCGGATGGACGCGGGGCGCTGGCTGTCGTCCGTCTACTTCTTCGTGGGCGGCGGCGGACTGACGGTGGACCTGGCCGGCGAAGACCAGCCGCTGTGCGAGGGCACGCTCCGCGCCCAGGGCGGCTGCCTTTCGTTCGAGCCGGAGCAGGCCACCGTGGGGCAGGGCACGGCGGGCGCGGGCATCGACCTGATCCCCCTGGGCCGCAACCTGGCCCTGTTCGGCGAGGCCGCCGTGCACGTGTACGACTCGCCCGTGCACGTGGGCGACGACTGGCTGGGCGCCATCCGCGCCCCCACGGGGAGCCGGGTGCGCGTGGGTGACGATGCCGTGGCGGTGACGGGGCGGCTTGCCCTTGGCCTCAAGGCCATGTTCGGCAACCTGATCCCGCCCCCGCCAGTGGTCGTTCCGCCGCCGCCGCCGCTCCCGCCGACGGCGCCGCCCCCGCCCCCGCCGCCGCCGATGACGACGCGCGACATCCAGGTGTGCGTGGTGCAGAACGGCGCGCTGTCGAACGTGACCGCGCAGTACAACACGCAGAGCGGAGACACCACGTACCAGGGCCGCGACTTCGGGATGGCGTTCCCGGCGGCCATGGGCTACGCCGCGGGTTCCACGTGGTTCATCAACAACGAGCCCATCATGGTGAACGGCCGCCGGTACGTGAAGTACGGCCTGCCGCGGGTGCTCGGGGTGAGCGAAGTGGCGCGGACGGGCGACTACATGGGCGTGCCCGTGTTCGCCGAGGCCGGTGCCACGGGTGCCACCGAGGTGCTGTATCTCCCGGTGCGGCCGGGGTGCGAGTTCCAGCCCTACCAGCTGGACGTGAAGGTGGGCGGGGTGCGCGGCGACTGACGCCGGCCGGGCGCCGGGGCCCCCACGGGTCCCGGCGCCCGCGCACCACGGCCGGACGGGCGCCGCGCGCCGGGACGGCCATGACGGAGACCGGAAGGGCGGTGCCGCACGCGCACCGCGGAGACGAAAAACCCATTACGGAGGACGAGTACATGTCCACACAGAACGAGCCCGGCTCCGACCTCATGGAGCGGCTGGGACAGGCGGCGCCGCGGCGCGACTTTCTCAAGTGGTCCGGCGCGAGCGCGCTGGGGTTCCTGGGGCTGGCCGCCTGCAGCGACGACACGGACGTACGCAGCATCACCGAGGTGGTCACCGACACGGTGCGCATCCAGCCGCCGGCGCCGCCCACCTTCGCGGCGGTCACGCTGAACTTCGCCAACGACTTCGGCGTGCTGAACTACGCCTATGCGCTGGAGCAGCTGGAGGCGGCGTTCTACACGGCGGTCGTGGGCAGCTCCACGTTCGCGGCCACCTTCTCGGCGTCGGAGCAGCGGGTGCTCACGGACCTGCGCGACCACGAGGTCATCCACCGCGAGTTCCTGCGGACCGCGCTGGGCACCAACGCCATCCCCATGCTGACGTTCAACCTGACGGCGGTGAACCTGGCCAGCCGGCTGTCGGTGCTCAACGCGGCCCGCGACTTCGAGGACCTGGGCGTGGCGGCGTACAACGGCGCCGCGCGCTACCTCACGAGCGCGGACCTGCTGACGGTCGCGGGCAAGATCGTGTCGGTGGAGGCGCGTCACGCGGCCGCCATCCGTGACATCCTGCAGCCGCGCTCGGGCAACTTCGCCCCGCAGGCGTTCGACCCGGCGCTCACGCCGGCGCAGGTGCTCGGGGTGGCGGCGCCGTTCGTCCGCAACCAGATCACGCTCACCAACGTGCCCGCGTAAAGGAAGGGAATCTCATGGAAAACCTGGAGACGATGGGCAGCTCGATGGGCGAAGCCCTGGAGCAGACCGGCAACCGCCGCGCTGCCCTGCGCGGCGCGAGCCTGTGGGGCGCCGGCCTCATGCTGGCCACGGCGCCCGCGCTGTTCGGCGCGCTGGCCAAGAAGGCGTACGCCAACCACACGGCCACGATACTGGACGTGCTGCAGTTCGCGCTTACGCTGGAGTACCTGGAGGCGGAGTTCTACGTGATGGGCGTGGCGGCGCCGAACCTGATCCCGGCGTCCGACCGGCAGATCTTCACGACCATCCGCGACCACGAGGTGGCGCACGTGGAGTTCCTGCGCAACGCCATCGCGGCCACGGGCGCCACGCCCGTCGCCAAGCCCACGTTCGACTTTACGGCGGGCGGCAACTTCAACCCGTTCACCGTCTACGCCGACTTCCTGGCGCTGGCGCAGGCCTTCGAGGACACGGGCGTGCGGGCGTACAAGGGCGGCGCGCCGGTGCTCATCGGCAACAAGCCGGTGCTCACGGCGGCGCTCACCATCCACTCGGTGGAGGCGCGCCACGCGTCCGAGGTTCGCCGCCTGCGCGGCAACTTCCAGGACCAGGCCCCGCAAAAGGGGTGGATCACGGGCAAGGACCGCGGTACGGGCATGCCCGCGGCCACGCAGGCCGTGTACGAGGCGGGCACCAACCCGGCCGTCTACCCGGCCGAGGACAACGTGACGCAGGCCGGCGTCAACGTGAGCACCCTCCCGGGCGCCAACGTCACGGCCGCCACGGAGGCGTTCGACGAGCCGCTGGACATCGACGCGGTGCTGCGCATCGCCGACCTGTTCATCGTGGGCGACGCGGACGGCGACGGCACGGAGACCTGAGCCTTTTGACGGACCCGGTGCCTTTCCCGCGCCCACCCGCGGGAAAGGTGCAGGGCACGTGGGGCGCTGCAGCCTAGAATCCCGATCCTTTCTTCCCCCGCTGTTCGAGTCCGGCGGGGCCCGGGTGACGGCGGCAGCTCCCCACGCGTTTTTTTATCCTCCCCTGCGGACCTCCATCGCACTCCGTCGAAAACGGCAGCCTCACGCGGAGGCGCGGAGGACGGGGAGAAGCGAGACGAGCGATGCGTGTCTCCGCCGCGTTCGGCCATACGTGGTGTCTGCCCCGGATCTCCCCCACGTGCTCGATCCTCGATCAACCCGTTCGATTTCCTGATGTGAGTATGAGAGGGTGTTGAAGAATTTTACGCAGAGATAGAAGATGCGCTTGATTTCCTGAGGGAGCGCACGCTGGGAACTTCAACGTGCATGAGTCTTTGCGCGCGACCGAAGGATCTACTCCGCGCCGCCAAGAAGCAGGCTCCCGCCACGTGGCCAGCCCCTCGGTCATGCGGGCCAGATCCTTCGGTCGGCACCATGGACCTCGACAAGACGAGGGTTTCGGCGGCGCCTCCCTCAGGAAATCAAACGCGGGGAGAGTTCCTTAGAGTGTGTTTAAGATTCCTCCCGGGCTTCGAACACTCGGTTTGATTTCCTGAGGGAGCGCACGCGGGTAACCTCAACGTGCACAGGTCTTTGCGCGCGACCGAAGG
>DASQZE010000376.1:0-3234 GCA_035638875.1 Longimicrobium sp. | reverse complement strand
ATCGACGAAATCGTCAGCGTGTACTGGATAAACAAGCTGATGCCTGCCAAGCCTCCGGAAGACGCCATGCATCTTGCACTTGCATCCTTCTACGATTGCCATTTCATTGTAACGTGGAACTGCCGGCACCTTGCAAACCCGAACAAGGCTGTTCATATCCGACGCATCCACAACCGTTTGGGATTGAGTGTACCGAAAGTGTTGACCCCGCTCGACTTGCTGAAGGGAGCTTCCGATGAATGAGGAGTGGACCGAGGCGGACGCTGCGATCGAGGAGATCCGCGAGATCCGTCGCCAGATCTGGGCACGTTTCGACAACGATCCCAAGAAGCTCATCCAGCACTACATCGAGCGGGACAAGCAGCACGTGGGGCCGCGGATCGAAGTTCCCGCAAGGCACAAGAACGGCAGGTTCACCGCCTGACGGACTGCGGTTCAATCGCCCTCATCCCAAACGACGCCGGCCCCGCGCTTTTCAAGCGCGCGAGGCCGGCGTTCGTCCATCATCCATCTCCCGAACGGATCACCAGCCGACGGGCTTGCCCTGGTTCTGGCGGTCCAGCCACGCCTTGAGCGGCGCGAAGTACTCCATCATGGCGCCCGCATCCATCCCCCGCTCGCCCGTCATCTCGAACAGCGTCTGCTGCCAGGGCTGGCTCGAACCGGCCGCAAGCATGCGCTCCAGCCTGGTGCCGGCCTCCTCACTGCCGTAGAAGGTGCAGCGGTGCAGCGGGCCCGTGTACCCCGCCTCGCGGCACAGCGAGCGGTAGAACTGGAACTGGAGCACGCGCGCCAGGAAGTAGCGCATGTACGGCGTGTTGCCGGGGATGTGGTACTTGGCGCCCGGATCGAAGTCCGCCTCGCTGCGCGACACCGGGGCCGCCACGCCCTGGTAGCGGTTGCGCAGCTCCCACCACGCCGCGTTGTACCGCGACGGCGGGATGTCGCCGCTGAACACGCCCCAGCGCCACTTGTCCACCAGCAGCCCGAACGGCAGGAACGCCACCTTGTCCATGGCCTGCCGCAGCAGCAGCGCCGTGTCGGCCGCCGCCTCGGGGGCGCGGTCCAGCAGCCCCACGCGCACCAGGTACTCCGGCGTGATGCTCAGGGCGATGGCGTCGCCGATGGCCTCGTGAAAGCCGTCGTTGGCGCCGTTGCGAAAGAGGAACGGCTGGTGCTTGTACGCGCGCTGGTAGAAGTTGTGGCCCAGCTCGTGGTGCACCACCACGAAGTCCTCGGCCGTGGGCTCGATGCACATCTTGATGCGCAGGTCGTCCGCGTCGTCCACGGCGGATGCGCTCGCGTGGCACACGACGTCGCGGTCGCGCGGCTGGGTGAGCAGCGACCGCTCCCAGAACGTCGCAGGCAGCGAATCGAAGCCCATGGAGGTAAAGAAGCCTTCCCCGAAGCGCGTCATCTGCAGCGCGTCCACGTTGCGGGCGCGGATGAGCTCCGTCAGGTCGTACCCGGCGCCCGCCGCGTTGCGGGGCGCCACCAGCGGGTAGACGTTGCCCCACTCCTGCGCCCACACGTTGCCCAGCAGGTGCGCGGGGATCATCCCGTCCGCGTCCACCACCTGCGGCCCGTACTGCTCCACCAGCCGCGTGCGGACGTAGGCGTGCAGCGACTCGTACAGGGGCCGCACCTGCTCCCACAGCCGGTCCGTCTCCGCCGCGAAGGAATCCGGGTGCATCTCGTACTGCGCGCGCCACATGGCGCCCGTGTTGGGGTGCCCCAGCTCGCGCGCGCCCTTGTTGCTCAGCTCCACGAAGCGGGTGTAGCGGTCGCGCATGGGGGCGCCCACCCGGTGCCACCCCTGCCACGCGTCCAGCAGCTCCGCCGGGTTGCGGCTGTTGGCCATCAGCCGCGTGATGCCGCCGATGTCCAGGCACTCGGCGCCCGTGCGGCAGTACTCGCCCCGGCCGTAGTCCGCCTCCATGCTCACCTGCGTGCGGGTGAGCTCCGCCGCGTCCGACGGGTTGCCCGGCGGCGGCGCCGTGAGCGACAGCTTGAGCAGGTCCAGCTTGCGACGCTGCTCCGCCGGCAGCCGCACGTCGTCGAAGCGGCGTGCGTCCAGGGCGCGGCGCTGCACGGCCACGTTCAGGTTCTTCTGCGCGTCGGCGGACAGGGCTTCGGTGTCTACCGTGATGAAGTTGGCCGCGACCCAGCTCGCCTGGTTGGAGCGGATGTTCAGCTTCGCCAGCTCGCGCTCCGTCTCGGCGATGAACGACGCGGCCTCGTCCGGGGTCTGCGCCGCGAGCGGCCCGGCGAGCACGGCGCTCGCGGCGGCGAGGAGCGCCAGCCGTGCGAAGATGTTGTGTTGCATGCGGTCGTGGTCCTTGGATCGATTCCGGTCAGCGGGACAGCCCGATACAATCGCCTTTCCCGCCCGGTTCCACAAGCCGCGCGGGGGAGTGCGGGAGTGCGGGAGTGCGGGAGTGCGGGAGTGCGGAAGTGCGAAAGTGCGAAAGTGCGAAAGTGCGAAAGGGATGATCCCCCGTCACCGCTTGATTTCCTGAGGGAGGCGCCGCCGGACCTCTCCCGCCGACGACATCCGGGCGCCGACCGAAGGATCTACGGTGCCGTGCCCAGCCCAGGCTCCGTCAAGCGGAACGCGGCGTCCGGGACGACGCCGATCCGCCGCGTGAGGCGTGCCAGACCCAGTAGATGAGGACGAGCTGAAGGGGAAGGCGCAGCAGGAAGAGCGTCTGCGCCAGCATGGAGGCGCCGGCGGCCCGCGCATTGAGCAGCATCTGCAGGTTGGCGGGCCAGACAGCGACGAGCAGCAGGATGAGCCCGATCCCCGCCGCGCGCCGGGTGCGCGGCACGAGCAACCCGATGCCGCCCGCGATCTCCGCCACGCCGCTGATGAACACCAGCGCGCGGTGCATCGGCAGCGCTGGCGGCATGACGGCGGCGTACTGGTCAGGGATGATGAAGTGCAGCGTCCCCGCGAACACGAAGAGCGTCGCGAGGACGATGCGGGACGCAACCGCGCTGAGCTTCACGCGGGCGCGTGCGGCGCGGAAAGCGGACGTGCCTGCAGGAACGCGAGCAGCTCGGGGCGGCGGGGATGCGCATCCAGCCAGCCCTTTACCTCCAGCAGCCGCGCGTAGTCGGCGTCGCCCACGCGGGCACGGAACTCGGCGTCCAGCCGGCCGCGCCGCTCCTCGTCGCGCAGTGACTGCTGCCACTCGTCCGTGAACACGTGCAGCAGGTCGTCGTGCAGCCCGC
>DASQZE010000375.1:0-5646 GCA_035638875.1 Longimicrobium sp. | reverse complement strand
AGCAGGCCCCGTCTGCGACGGGGAGGCCCTCTCCCCCGCCGTCTTCGCCGCTCGTTCCTCGCGGCTCGCGGCGACCCCTCCCCCAAACGGCGGGGGAGGGGTTGTACTCAGGTCACTTTTGCTTTCCTAGAAAAAACGCGGATCCCGTCCCCTCGCCGGCAGCATTCCATCTACCAAGGCCCTGATGCATCCTGCCGCGCGCCGCCTTCTCCTCCGGACCGCGATCGGACGTCGCCATGGCGATCATCCGGTGCGGCAGGCCTTTACGAAAGCCGCAGGTGCGGAATGGAGGCGACGAGACGGCCGGACGCGGATCCGCCGAGTCGTGCAGGAGGCCGGAGATCCTTGGGAGAGCGGCGGCTGCGGGCGAGGGGACGGCCATCCGCGTTTTTGCGGAAGAGGATGCTGGCCGCGCGGCACGAGAGTCCGTCCAGGCACAGATCCACCTGATCGCGATCCGTAGAAGCCCGCCGTGGCTGGATGGCGGTGCGGCGGATTCAAGCCGGCTCACCGCATCCGCCACGATCAGACCGGGCGGCCGGCGGCGTCGCGGCGGTACGCGATGTACGAGTAGACGAACGGCACGCCGACCCCGGTGGCGAGCCCCGCGGCGATCATCCAGCCGCGGGCACCCGGCGCGAGCAGCGCGCCCAGGGCGATCATCGCCCCCGCGACGACCAGGGCCCGGCCGCCGACGCGGTGGGTGGCGCGCCACACCCGCTCGTTGTCCATCGTCCACGGCGTGCGGAAGCCGATGAGCCAGTTGCTGCGGATGCGCGGCATGAAGTTGCCCAGCCCCATGAACAGCATCCCGATCGCGGCCACGGTCACCCGGTCCGCGTCCACCGGCCAGCCCAGCGCGCTCCCCAGTACGGCCACCTCCACGACCGCAAAGAAGCACACGAGCAGGTTGAGCGCGAGCCGCCGGACCTCGGCGATGTACTCCGTGTTCGCGCGGCGCGGGTCCAGGCGGGGCAGTACCAGGAACACCGCCAGCATGAAGGTGGCGATCAGGGGCGACATGAGCGGTCCCCACGGTTTCGCCATCCAGCCGTCCACCTCGCCCTGCAGGTTCCAGTGCGAGGGCACGCGCTCCGGCAGGCGGGTGTAGACGGCGGCCGCGAACACCCACATGGCCGCCACGACGGTGGGTCCCAGCCAGCGGCTTCTCATTGCTCGTCTCCTTTGCCGAAAAGCTCCAGCATCTGCTGGAGGAACTCCTGGAAGACCGTCGTCTCCAGCGAGTAGATGAGGTGGCGCCCGTCGCGTGTGGCGCGCACCAGGCCGGCTTGTTTGAGCACGGACAGGTGGTGCGACACCGACGCGCCCGTCATGGGAAAGCGTGAGCCGATGTCCCCGGCCGTCAGGTCGCCGGAGCGCAGCACCCGCAGGATCTCGCGCCGCGTGGGATCACCCAGCGCGCGCAACGTCTCGTCCAGCATCGCCTCGCATCGTTAGCCGGATGTCGATTAGACCATCGTCTATTAGACTGGTGTCTAAATAATGGGATTGAGAGAGGCATGTCAAGGTGGATGATGATCGGCAGGGCAGGCAGGCGGGGGTAGGGTCGAGAGGCGAGGGGCGGGCATCCGGCCCCGGCGATTGAAATCGCGGCACCGAAAACGTGATGTCGGCCTTCGCCGACGGGTCCGGCACGGACGGGGTGCCGTGCACTCCGGCGCGGATCGCGCGGCCGGGGTTCGGGATCGTGCGGGTGGAGGCGGCATCCGGCCCCGGCGATTGAAATCGCGGCAATGAACCCGCAATGTCGGCCTTCGCCGACAGCACGTGCACAGGCGAAGGAAGTGCCCCGGGGCGGGGTGCCGGCGGCCGGAGTTGGGGACCCGGCGTGCCGGCGGAACTGGGGTAACGCAGTTGAAGCCCTGTTCGCAGAGCGCGTCGGCGCGAGACAGGGCTTATGGCAGTCCCAGCGGCGGCTTTAGCCGCTCAGGATGGGGCTCGGCCACACGAGACGGAACCCGGCCACACGTAGAACCCGGCCACACGAAGACGGAGCCCGCCTTCACGCGAAAGGGCCCGGCATGCCGCCGGGCCCCTTCCGCACTCACGCACTCACGCACTTCCGCACTTCCGCACTCGGTTCAGCGGAGGACGATCCGGCTTTCCTGGATCACCACGCCGCGCTCGGCGAGGGCGGCGATGTACTCGCGCGGCGGCATGGCCTCGTCCGGCGTCCACACGCCCGGCTTGACCTTGCCCGCGGCCTGCATGGCACCCGTGATGGCCAGCGAAAAGCCTGTCGTGCGCATCATCGCCGTGATGCCGGTATCCGCATCGTAGCGGTCCAGCAGGTCGTAGCGGTAGAGCACGTGCTCGCCCTTGTCCGTGCCCTCGGCCTCCACGCGCAGCGCCACCTGGTCCGGGCTCTCCTTGTAGTCCTTCTTGAGCCGCGGCCCCACGATGGAGATGAAGACGTCGCGCGGCACCACCTTGGTGCCCTTCACGTCCACCGGCTCCAGCCCCATCAGGCCAATGTCGCGCATGACGGCCATCATCTCGGCGTGGCCGGGGTAGCGGAGCGTCTTGTACTCCATCATGGGCACCTTGCCCTCGTACCGCTGCGCCATCGTGGACAGACCGCCTGCGGTGTGGAAGGCCTCCAGCGTGCCGATGCCGGGAAAGTCCAGGTGCTCGATCTCCGACAGCGCCTTGACCTGCGTCTGCTTGCCGTCGCGCAGCACCCACGAGAGCGTCGTGTAGTAGTCCAGCGCGCCCTCCAGGCTGTACACCACCTGGTAGTTGAGCGGCGGCTCCGGCTTCTGCGGCAGGCCGCCCACCTTGATGCGCACGGACTGCACCTGGTCCAGCTGCGTGATGCCATGCTCCGCCAGGATGTTCACCATCCCCGGGGCCAGGCCGCAGTCGGGCACCACCGTGATGCCCTTTGCCGCGGCGCGGGCGGCCAGCGCCTTCTGGTCCTGCACGATCTGCGTGTTGCCGCCCAGGTCGCAGAAGTGCGAGCCCGCGTCCACCGCCGCCTCGGTCATCCCGAGGTTGAAGTAGTACGGAAAGGCGCTCATGGTGGCGGAGATGCCTTCCATCAGCTGGCGGATGCCGGCGCGGTCGTTGGCATCCACCCGCACCGCCGTGAGCCGGTTGCCCAGGTACGGCTGCAGAAAGGCGGGAAGGTGGTCGACGTGGAGGTCGGCCAGGACCACGTCGTGGTCGGTATAGGCAAGAAGGTCGTAGGCGCAGGCACTTCCCTGCAGCCCCGCCCCCAGCACCAGCATCCGCATGGAAGCCGCTCCGTGGATCGTTGAACGCGGGACCCCTCGCGCACGGGCGCGGGGGGCCTTGATTGAGGGCGCCCAAGATAGCGGCCGGGGGGATGGATGGCAAAGCCGCCCCGCCCCGTCTCCGCAAAGGCTGCCGTGTGGACGGGCGGGAACGAGGACGCGCGATGCTGATTCGGATCAGGCCGACAATCGATGCGTCGCCGCGCGCGCCGCCCTCGTGCACGATCCATCCGTGGTGTCCGCGCAGGCGGACAGTGTGAAGTTGTAGCCGCGAATTCATTCGCTCCGGACGGATTCCTCCCCCCTGCTCCTCTGCCTGTTTCCGGGAGACGCCAATTCCGGGAGGACGCCGATTCCTGGAGCCGGTATCACCCCTCGTCCAGCAGCCGCAGCACGTCCGCCTGCGTCTCCAGGAACGCATCCGGCTTCGCCCGTTCCAGCGCCTCGCGGGGAAAGGGGCCCCAGAGCGCGCCGGCCGTGCGCGTGCCCGCCGCCTGCCCGGCCGCGATGTCGTGCGGCGAATCCCCCACGAACAGCGCCTCCTCCGGGCGCACGCCCAACTTGTCCAGCGCGAACAGCACGGGCTCGGGGTGCGGCTTGGGCTCGCGCACGTCCTCCGGCGTCACGATCACGTCGAAGTGGCTCACGATGCCGCACAGCTCCATCCCCCGCATGGCCGGCCGCCGGTGCTTGCTGGTGACGATGGCCAGCAGGTATCCGCGCCGCTCCAGCTCCGCCACCGTCTCCGCCGCGCCGGGAAAGGGGCGCAGCAGCTCGTCGTGGATGGTATCCTGGAAGCCGCGATACGTATCCAGCATCGCCGTCGCCTCGTCCGGGTGCCGGGCGAAGCGGTTGAGCTGCGACTCCAGCGTCATCCCAAAGCCGCTCAGCCAGTCCTCGTCCGGCGGCACCTGGCCCAGGTGCGTGGCCATGGTGTGCCGGTAGCTGCGCATGATGAGCTCGGTGCTGTCCGCCAGCGTGCCGTCGAAGTCGTATAGCACCGCGCGAATCCGTCCTTTATCCATCAGCCTTCGTCTCCTCGTTCTTCCGGATCGATGGGCGCATCCGCATCCCGCGAATCCGCCTCCAGTCCCAGCAAGTCCACCATCCGCGGCGCCACGTCCAGGATGGACCGCGCGTTCACGAACGCCTCGCGCCCCGCGCCCACGGCCAGCAGGGGGACGGGATTGCGGGTGTGCCCGGCGCGCACGTCCTCCAGGTTGCCGTGGTCGCTGCTTACGATGAGCAGCGTGTCCGCCGGGAGCGCATCCACCAGCGCGCCCAGGAACGCATCCACCCGTTCCAGCGCGGCCATGGCGGCGGGCATGGCACCGCGGTGCCCCATGTAGTCCGTGTCGTAGTGCGCGAACAGCGTCATTTCCGCGCCGGATGCGATCCGGGCCAGCGTCCGCGCCGCCTCTTCCGGCGTGACCTCGGGCACGTCGCTCCCCAGCCGCTCGCGCCACCGCTCGTTGGTGATGGACGACGCCACGGCCGTCCCTTCCGCCAGCTCCGCCACGCCGCGGGTGAGCGCGCCGGCGAACTGCGCGGCCAGCATGGGCGCGGCCGGGCGGCGATAGATGCGCGGATCGGCGCCGGCCAGCGGGTACGCGTTGGCGAACGCCGCCGTCGCGCCCGCCGCCACGGCCCGGCTGAGCAGGTTCTCCGCGGCGAGCATGGGCCGCACGGGCGTGGGCACCCACGGGCCGAAGTGCCGCCCGTACAGCTCCGCCGCGTTGCGTCCCGTGAGCAGCGACGTCTGCCCGGTCCCGCTCTGCGGCAGCCCGTCCATCCCCAGCGTGGCGTCCGCCGCCACCAGCACCGCGCGCTCCGTGACGATGCGCCCGTCCGCGTCCAGGTGCCCGGCGATGGGCCGGCGCCCGCCCAGCAGCGCCTGGAGACGCGGCAGATGGGCCGCCGCGAACGGGTTGAACGCCGCTTCCCCCGCGCCGATGCCGACCCCGTCCAGGAACACGAGCAGTGCGCGGCGGGGACGGGTCACGGCCATTGCGGCTCGGATTGCGGGACGGGTGGATGCCGATTTCGCGGCGGAATGTAGGCCCGCGCGCCGCGGCGGGCGAGGGCCCTCACCCGGGTTCGTAAACCTCACCCACCCGCTCCCACAAACTGCGTGGGAGACGGTATACACTCCAACTCGCGCCGGGAAGCAGGGTCAGTGCGGACACGAGGGGTCATTCCTCGGCCCATGCGAAAGGCTCTCTCCCGGCGGGCCGGGAGAGAGCCTTTTGAATGGGCCGTTCGGACGCCACCGAACGCGGCGCGATCAGGCGATGGTAGCCGTCGGGTTGGGCCGGATGGGCCGCGTCAGCGTGTTGTACAGCACCGACGCCGCGTAGTCACCGCCCTCGAAGCCTTCCTCGAACTCCGG
>DASQZE010000374.1:0-2278 GCA_035638875.1 Longimicrobium sp. | reverse complement strand
GTGCCCCACTCGGCACGCAGGGCGTCGCTGATCTCGCCGAGCGTGACCATCGCCTTTACGGCGTCGATGATGCGCGGCATCAGGTTCTCCGTGCCGCGGGCGGCGGCGCGGATGGCCTCCAGGCGCGCACGCACCTCCGCGTCGTCGCGCTCGGCGCGCACCTGGGCCAGCGTGGCGCGCTGCGACTGCTCCAGCGCGCTGAAGTCCGGCTGCCCCAGGTCGAAGGGCTCGTCGGCGCCCTGGAACTTGTTCACGCCCACGATGGTCTTGTCGCCGCGCTCAATCGCGATCTGGTGCTCGTACGCCGCGCGGTGAATCTCCTCCTGCATGTACGCGATGGCCGACGACGCGCCGCCCAGCTCCTCGATCTTCTCCAGGTAGCCGCGGGCAATGTCCTCGATGGCCGTCGTGAGCGCCTCCACGTAGTACGAGCCGGCCAGTGGATCCACCGTGTCGCCCACGCCGCTCTCGTGCGCCAGGATCTGCTGCGTGCGCAGGGCCAGCGTGGCCGCCTGCGCCGTGGGCAGCGACAGCGCCTCGTCGTAGCCGTTGGTGTGCAGCGACTGCGTGCCGCCCAAGGCCGCCGCCAGCGCCTGCACCGTCACGCGCACCACGTTGTTCAGCGGCTGCTGCGCCTGCAGCGTCACGCCGCCCGTCTGCGTGTGGAACCGCAGCTTGGCACCGTCGTCGCTGGCGTTGAAGCGCTCGCGCATGAGCCGCGCGTACAGGCGGCGGGCCGCGCGGAACTTGGCTGCCTCCTCGAACAGGTCGTTGTGGCTGGCGAAAAAGAAGCTGAGCCGGTTGGCGAACTTGTCGATGGGGAGCCCCGCATCCAGCGCCCGCTGCACGTACTCCATGGCGTTGGCAAAGGTGAACGCCACCTCCTGCGCCGCCGTTGCCCCCGCCTCGCGGATGTGGTAGCCGCTGATGGAGATGGTATTCCACTTCGGCACCTCCGCGTTGCAGAACGCGAAGATGTCCGTGATCAGGCGCAGCGACGGCTCCACGGGATAGATGTACGTTCCGCGGGCGATGTACTCCTTGAGGATGTCGTTCTGGATGGTGCCCGAGAGCGTGCCGCGGTCGATCCCCTGCTCGTCGGCGATGGCGATGTAGAACGCCAGGAGGATGGATGCCGTCGCGTTGATGGTCATCGACGTCGACACGCGGTCCAGCGGGATGCCCGCCAGCAGCTTGCGCATGTCGTCCAGCGTGTCGATGGCCACGCCCACGCGCCCCACCTCGCCCATGGCCATGCCGTGGTCGCTGTCGTAGCCCATCTGCGTGGGCAGGTCGAACGCCGTGCTGAGCCCCGTCTGGCCGGCCTGCAGCAGGAGCTTGAAGCGCGTGTTGGTCTCCTCCGCCGTGCCGAAGCCCGCGTACTGCCGCATGGTCCAGAAGCGGCCGCGGTACATGGTGGGCTGAATGCCGCGCGTGAACGGGAACTCGCCGGGATAGCCCAGGTCGCGCGCGTACGCCTGCGCGGCCAGGTCCTCCGGCGTGTACAGCCGGTCCACTTCCACGCCGCTGGTGGATTCGAAGTGTTCGCGCCGCTCCGGGTGCTTGCCCAGGGCGGGCGCCACCAGCCGCTCCGTCCACGACCGCTTGCCCGCGTCGGCGGGGCCGGTGCTGCCGGAGTCCTCGCCCAGGTTGGTGGTTGCCGGCGTATCGCTCATGACAACAGTGCGTGAGTGCGGAAGTGCGTTAGTGCGTGAGTGGGTCCCATCCCCGGGCGCCCCCTCCGCGCGCGTGCGGCGCACAAGATAACGCCCCCGCTCGCGAACGGCATCCGTCCCCGAGAGGCCAGCCCGGGCACGATGCCGGATCCCACCCGGGCGAATAAATTCGCTGCAACAACTACACGAAGTCCGCCTGCGCGGACTGCCGCTTCACCCCTCCGCCGCGACGATCTCCCCCAATCCAATCAGGCCCCGGTCTTGTCTTCCTGAGGGAGGCGCCGCCGATTCCCTCCCTCCCCCGACACCTCCGGCGCCGACCGAAGGATCTCCTCGCCCGCGGAGTACGCCAGCCGCACCGCCCGGATCTCACCCGCGACGCCTTCAGCCCGAGCACGAACGTCGCCTCCACGAGACCATCCCCCAGTCCCCGCAGGGGGACTTCGTGTGTTTGTTGCGGCGAATTCATTCGCCCTGCCCTCCCTGCCCTCCCTGCCCTCCCTGCCCCTGCCCTGCTCTCCCGACTCTGGCTGACAGCGGAATGCTCCCTCCCTGCCCGATCATTGGGAATCCGCCGGTGCTCCACGATCTTGCTCCACGAT
>DASQZE010000373.1:0-15819 GCA_035638875.1 Longimicrobium sp. | reverse complement strand
ACCACCTTGAGCGAGGCGACGCGCCCCGCGAAGGGCGTGGCCAGCCGGGTGCGCGTCAGGTCCAGCCGTGCGCGGCGCAGCCGCACCTCGGCCGTCTCCAGCCCGCTGCGGGTGCGCGAGGCGGCCGCGCGGTCGCGGCGCACCCCCGCGTCCTCGATCTGGTCGTCGAACAGCGTGGCTTCGCGGAACTTGCCCTCCGCGTCGCGGACGGCGGCCTGCGCCTCTTCCACGGCCAGCTGGTACTCCGCGCCGTCCAGCGCCACCACGCCCTGCCCGCCGCCCACGAGGTCGCCCTCGCGCACGCGCAGCCCCACGATGCGGCCGTTTACCTGCGCCACCAGCACGTTCTTCTGCCACGCCTCGGCCTGGCCGGCGGCGTTCACGGACATCACCAGCTCACCCAGGCGGGCCGCGCTGCCCTGCACGGGGATGGCGACGTCCGTGGCGAAGCTGCCGGACGCGGAGGTCTGCACCAGCGGCCGCGGTGCCTGTGCGGTGCCCTCACCCCCGGACGCGGCGGAGGCGCTCTGAATGCGGCCGTAGATGGCGACGCCCGTGACGGAGGCGGCGGTCAGGACGAGAGCGGCGGTAGCCAGGCGGCGCTTGGATGGCATGGGACTCACCGGGAAAGCGAGAGCACGGGACGGGTCCGCGAGGGATGCTAAATGTAACCAGGACAGGTGATAAACACAATCGGGCGCAAAACATACGCAAGGCGCCACCGCGAGCACGACAGGGAGATAGATTCCGCCTCCGCACGTACGGTTGCCTGGTGCGTCGGTCCTTCATCTCCCCCTAATCCGCCCGGCGCAGCGCTCCCCCGGGGACAGGTCCGGCATTCTTGACGGGAAGGAGGTGACAGGCCCGCGATCCGGACGAATCCGCCCAGGCGACGATCGTCATCCTCTCTCGACCGGAACCCCGCGCGAATCAGGAGCGGGTGGCGGAGTCGTTCGAGGGGGTGCGGCGGATACGGGCGCGGACGACGTGCTGCACGTCCAGCGAATCTCGTGCGACCCCGTAGATGGCGCCGCCCCGAATGACGGGCATGGGGAACGCGTCCATCCCGCCCGGTAGCCGCACGCGGCCCTGGTAGCGGCCTTCCGCGTCGAACACGTCGAACGCGGCACCCGCTGCCTCCGCGGGGAGGGCGGGACGGATCCAGACGCCGCCGGCGCCATCCGGAATCACCTGCTCGTACGCCGGCTTGCGGGTGGGGATGCGGCCCGCGTCCACGCGTCCGCCCTGGTCCGTGAACCACTTCAGGCCCGCCAGGGCCTCGTCGCGCTCCGCCGCCGCCACGGGCACCGCCGCCGCCTCGCGCTCCACGATGCGCACCGTGTCGCCGCCCGGCCGCAGCTGCGCCAGGCGATAGCGATCGTTGATCCCGGTCCACACGAAGCCGCGCGGGTCGAGCTCCATCACCTGGAACGGCGTAAAGGGCACGCCGGCCGCGATGCGCCCGCTGCCCTGCCGCAGCTCGAACTGCTCCCCCGGGTACGTGGGCAGCCGGAGGGTATCCAGCGGATCCACGGACGGGTCGAAGCGGAGCAGGGCCTGCCGCGGCTCGCCCCGGGGCGGCGCGACGACGGCCAGCTCGTACAGCAGGCCGTCCGGGCCGAACCCACCGCGCCAGGGGACCGAGTACCCGGCCACGCGCCGCGGATGGTCGTCGATGAAGATGCCGTTCGCGTCATACACGGTGTAGCGGCCCGCCCCCGGGTCCGCGATCCACAGGGTCCCGTCCGGCGCCCAGGCCAGGCCGATGGGATCGCGGAACTCGCCCGGCCCCTCGCCCTCGCGGCCGATGGTGCCCCTGTGCTTTCCGCGTGCGTCGAAGAGCCGCAGCTCCTTCGCCTGGCGCTCCAGCACCCAGATGCGCCCGGCGGAATCCGCTTCCACCGCCGCGATATCGCCGAAGAGCGTGGGCCCCTCCCCCTCCGCGATCCCGATCCGCAGGTCCTCCTCCACCGTCCACGCCTTGCCCTCCGCCCAGGCACCCTCCGCAGGGTTGCGGACGATGACGACGCCGTCGGGGCGGGTCTCCACGGTGCCCTGCCAGCCAGCCTTCTCGCGCTCGCCTCCGCAGGCGGCGGCGAGCAAGAGGGCTGTCGCGATGGACGAACGTGTGCGGAAGGGGACGGGCATTGAGCCAGACGGGGAGGGAAGGAGCAATACGTCGCACGGGTGCGTGAGACACTGCATTGCGAGGAAAGTTCACGATCCCTTACCCAAATCCGTGCGTTGGCTCCGCGCTGCACGGCATTTCTCTCTCAAACAGCGAACGGCCGCACGGGAACCCGTGCGGCCGTTCGGTGGAGCGGAGCGCGGCGAACCGCGCTTCCGGTCAGCAGACGTAGTAGTCGGTGATGAGGATGTAGCCGGGTCCAAACTCCACCGTGGAGCCGATGTAGGTGCAGGACAGCGAGTCCTGGGCGGCGGCCTGGGTGGCGCCGGTAACGAGGGCCAAGCTGAGCATGGCGCTGGAGACGAGACGCTTGAGTGCCTTCATGGGAACCTCCTTGGGGGGATGAGAGTGATGCGGCGCCGGACGAGGGGTGCGTCGCACGCCCTCGTTCAAGGCAAGGCAGATGCCATCTTTCGTCGTGAATTAAAACTCCCGTAACCGCCTAGTAGGACTATACATGGGCGATTTCGCAACGCGTCCGTAGTGTCATTATGAAGTGCTCGAAGCGGTGATCGGACGGTGTTTGAACAGCTGCTTCGTACGGGTCGATCCAAAGCGCCAAGTCCCTTGTGCAAACAGGCCCTGCATTTCACGCAGAGGGCGCAGAGGTAAAAAGCTGAGGACGCAGAGGAAACCCGGTGGGAACCTCTGTGTCCTCATCTTCTGTTCTCTGCGCCCTCTGCGTGAAACACGATGGTTGGATGCACATGGAACCGTGGAATTCGGGGATGAGAGGCGGCAGGGACGGACGCCCGGGTGGAAAGGGGTGAGCGCAGGACAGTACTCCTTCCCCGTGGAAGCACGCGACGACGCGGACCAAAATGCCGAGGGCGGCCACCGAAGCAGCCGCCCTTCCATCGTATTCTCGTCCCCGCCTGCCCGCACTCAGCGGCGAAGAGCCAGCCGGTCAACTGTCTCCACGTCCTCCTCGTCCCTGCTGAGCACGTACACGGCGCCGGACGACACGAGCATCAGCCGGCTCCCTTTGGGCAGGTCCAGCACGCCTTGCACCGTGCCGGCCGCGTCACGCACCTCCCAGTGCTCGCCCGTGTGGCCGGGGAGCCTCACCCACAGCAAACCGTTCGGCCCGGCGCGCAGTCCCGTGAAGTACGGGTGTGTGCGTGGAAGCTCCACCTTGCCGCGAAACTGCTCGGTGGCGGGGCTGCTGGCGAAGAATCCATCCCGATCCCGCCCCGTCACGGCGCGCGGCTCGCCGGTGCCGTGAAAGGCGACGGAGCGCTGGCCGCCCCGCGCACGGCTCACCTCGTAGCGGGCGCCCGTCCCGAACAGGATCGATCCGTCCGCCTCCACGTCCCACACCGGGCGCGGAGCAAACGGCAGGTCCAGGGTGACGGACGACCTGCCACGCTTCTGCTCCGTGCGAACCTGCGCCCGAGCCACGGTGTCCAGCGTCACGGCACCCGCCCGGTCCACCGCACCCGTGGCCGTATCCACGCGAGCCAGGTATGCGGGCGACTGCACCCCCGTCCGCGGGGGAGGCCGGAACTCCACCGCCACCACGCCCGACGGGGTGGCGCGCATGTCGTAGGGCATCCCCGCGTCTCCGGGAAGCGACACGTCGCCCAGAAACATGCCGTCGGAGCGGCGGAACCGGCTGAGGCGGCCGGTCGCCAGGTCCAGCACCATCAGCCCGTCCGCGCCGACGGGGGCCACGGCACGAGGTGCGGTGAACTCGCCCGGTCCGCTTCCGCCCCTGCCGATGGTGCGCACGTAGGCACCCGTGCTGTCGAACACCAGCACCCGCTTGTCTCCAGCGTTGGCAACGTAAAAGCGGCCCTGTGCGTCTTCCGCCACGGAGGTGACGTTGAACAGCTGCTCCTGCTCGCCCGCCGCCGCGCCGCCCACGCGGGCGGCGGGCGCCAAGCTCCACCCGGGAAGCGCGAGCTGCGGCGCCTTGACCGGCGCGTCCGCGGCCTCGCCGCGGGCACACGCCGCCAGCGCCAGCGCCGCACCCATCCGGGCGGCCGTCCAAACACGTCTCTTGCGTACCACTGCGAGCCTCCTGGAATTGTGCGGAAGAGGGAAATGGGGGGACGGGATGGATCAGCCGTAGCGCTGCAGCTTGGCCCACAGGGTGGAGCGCGACATGCCCAGCCGCCGGGCGGCCGTGGTCTTGTTGCCGCCGGCCTCGTCCAGCGCGCGGCGAATCATCTCCACTTCCTGCGTGGGCTCGGTCGGCGCCGTATAGCGCTCGGGGGCGCGGAGGGCCGGCGCGCCGGCGGCCGGCCTGGCCGCGGGGGCGCGTACGTCGTCCGGCAGGTGCTCGGGGCGGATCTCGCCGCCGGCGGAAAAGGCCGCGGCGCTGCGCAGGGCGTTGTCCAGCTCGCGGATGTTGCCGGGCCAGGGATGGCGGCGCAGCACGGCGAACGCCTCGCGGCTGATGGCCGGACGGGGCGCGCCGGGACGGCGGTTCTTCTCCAGCAGCTCTTCCACCAGCAGCGGCAGCTCGTCCGGGCGCTGGCGAAGGGGCTGCACTACGTAGCGCAGCACCGACAGGCGATAGTACAGGTCCTGCCGGAACGTGCGGAGCGCCACCATCTCCGGCAGGTCCCGGTTGGCGGCGGCGATGACCTGCACGTCCGCGCGGATCTCGCGGGGCGATCCCAGCTTGCGAAGGCACCCGTCCTCCAGGACGGCCAGCAGCTTGGGCTGGTTCTGCGGCGCCAGCTCCGAAACCTCGTCCAGGAACAGCGTGCCCCCGTTGGCGCTCTCCAGGAACCCGTCCGCCGAGTCGCGGGCATCGGTGTAGGCGCCACGCACGTGGCCGAACATCTCGCGCTCGAAGAGCGTGTCGGGGATTGCCGCACAGTTCACCCGCACGAACGGGCGGCGCGCGCGCGGCCCGGCGGCGTGGATCTGCCGGGCCAAGTGCGTCTTGCCGCACCCCGTTTCGCCGCTGATGAGCACCGCGTGACCGCTCTCCCCCGCCACGCGGGCAAAGCCGTGCATGTCCGGCAGCAGGAGGGTGCCCCCCCGTGCAGGCAGGCGATGCTCGTCGTAGGTCTCTGCGATGGACATACGCACCTGAGAAAAATGGTCCTTGATTGGCGCATTCAGAACCAAGATGAATGCGCCTCGGTCCGGCGAGACGGAACTACGTGAAGCGGAGATACGGCGAGCGGCGCTGTGTCAGCGTTCTGGGGGAGGGGCAGCTGAAAGATGGGAGGGGGCGAGCGCGCCCTCGGCAAGGACGCGCAATTGTGACCCGTTCTGAAGGCCGAACTTCACCTCCCGGACGGTGCCGTCCGCGGCCACGCTGAGCAGCACGGGCACCCCCTGCAGGCCCAGCTTGTCCCGGAACGCCTTGTTGACGTCGTCGTAAAGGGGGATGCCGTCGAACTTGGCCGCCAGCGCACCGAACCGCTCCGGCTTGGACACCGACACCCCCACCAGCCGGGGAGCCGGCCCGCCCGCATCACGCAGCGCGTGCAGCAGGCGCACCTGGCTGTCGCAGTGGGTGCAGTCCGCGTCCGTGATCAGCACCAGCGTGGGTGCGTCCGCCGCCACCTGCGAGAGGGACGTGGCCTGTCCGGCGCGGTCCTGCAGCTGAACGTAGGGCACCCGGCCGCCCGGCTTGACCTTGAAGCGCTCCAGGAGCCGCTCCGACGCGGGCTGCGCGAACATCGTGAGCCAGACGACCACCCCGGCCGCCGCGACCAGCGGCACGGCGATGATCAGGTTGGTGAACAGGCGCGCGACCCCGCCGCTTCCCTTGTGGCTGTGGCGTCGTTTGGCGGGCATGGCACTGCGTGGCGGAAGGGGTACGAGACCGGATCCGACAAGGGCGCCGGATGCAAAGGCCGAAATGGAACGATCGTGAATTCCGCGAGGGAAACGGCATCGGCCCACCAGGGCGACGTATGCCCGGGACCGGCTTTCGTAGTGGATACAGACGGGAGGAACAGACGGAGTAACCTTGCAACGTAATTGTATCCGGAAACGTGTGCCTGTGTCAAGGGGTCGGTCCCATCCGTTCCGACTGGACTGCCGGCCGCCCGTCGTGGTCCGGGCCGGTCTCCCTTCCACCCTCGCAGAGCAGCCCAGCTCCCCTCGCGGAGCATCCGGCCCTCCCGCCGCGCCGCCCGTCGTCGTATACTGGTGCCGACTTCCACGAATCGAACGTTCGTCCTCCGCCCCGTGCCTAACCGGGATGCGCGGACGCCTACCGCCCGCGGTCCACCGCACGTCATCCAACCGTATGCGCACGTACCTTCCCAAGCTCGCCTGGGCCGCCATCGCCGTGCTGGGCGCCGCCTCGCTGGCCGTCCTGGCCCTGCACCGCGGCGAGACCATCAACGCGGCGTGGCTCGTCATCGCCGCCGTCTGCACGTACCTGGTGGGCTACCGGTTCTACGCCAAGTTCCTGGCCACGCGCGTCTTCGAGCTGGACGACCGGCGCGCCACGCCGGCGGAGCGGCTGGACAACCACGTGGACTTCGTGCCGACGAACCGCTACGTGCTCTTTGGCCACCACTTCGCGGCCATCGCGGGGGCGGGGCCGCTGGTGGGGCCCGTGCTGGCGGCGCAGTTCGGCTACCTGCCGGGAACGTTGTGGCTCATCGTGGGCGTGGTGCTGGCGGGCGCGGTGCAGGACTTCGTCATCCTGTTCGCCAGCATGCGGCGGGACGGCAAGTCGCTGGGGCAGATGGCGCGGGAAGAGATCAATCCCACCGCGGGGTTCATCGCCATGATCGCCGTGCTGTCCATCATGTGCATCCTGCTGGCCGTGCTGGCGCTGATCGTGGTGAACGCGCTGGCGCACTCGCCGTGGGGCCTGTTCACCATCGCCTGCACGGTGCCCATCGCCCTGCTGATGGGGTGGTGGCTGCACCGCTTTCGCCCGGGCAAGGTGCTGGAGACGTCGCTCATCGGCGTGGTGCTGACGCTGGCGGCGGTCGTGGCCGGCGGATGGGTGGCGGACCATCCGACCCTCGCCGCAATCTTCACGGTGGAGAAGACGACGCTCGTGTGGCTGATGGCGGGCTACGGGTTCGTCGCGTCCGTGCTCCCCGTGTGGGTGCTGCTGTGCCCCCGCGACTATCTCTCGACCTTCCTGAAGATCGGGACGATCCTGGCACTCGCCCTGGGCATCCTGCTCACGCTGCCGACCATCAAGATGCCGGCGGTCACGCAGTTCGTGGACGGCACGGGGCCCATCTTCAGCGGCAAGCTCTTCCCCTTCGCGTTCATCACGGTGGCCTGCGGCGCCATCAGCGGATTCCACGCGCTGGTGGCAAGCGGCACGACGCCAAAGATGCTGACGCGGGAGGGCGACGCGCGGATGGTGGGCTACGGCGCCATGCTGATGGAGTCGTTCGTGGGCGTGATGGCGATGGTGGCCGCGGGGATCCTGGACCCCGGCGTGTACTTCGCCATCAACGCGCCGGCGGGCGTCGTCGGCGGCACGCTGGAGCAGGCGACGCGGACCATCGCCACGTGGGGCTTCGTGGTGACGCCGGAGCAGATGACGGCGCTGGCCGCCAGCGTGGGCGAGGGGTCGCTGCTGGCGCGGACGGGGGGGGCGCCGTCGCTGGCCGTGGGAATGTCGCAGATCTTCAGCGGCGTGTTCGGCGGGCGGGGGATGGCCCTGTGGTACCACTTCGCCATCATGTTCGAGGCGCTGTTCATCCTGACGACGATCGACACGGGCACGCGCGTCGGGCGCTTCATGCTGCAGGAGATCCTGGGGCACGTGTACAAGCCGCTGGGGCGCACGTCGTGGTATCCGTCCATCATCCTCTCCAGCGCGCTGGTGGTCGCGGGATGGGCGTACTTCCTGTACCAGGGCGTGGTGGACCCGCTGGGCGGCATCAACTCGCTGTGGCCGCTGTTCGGCATCAGCAACCAGCTGCTGGCGGCCGTGGCGCTGTGCGTGGGGACCACGGTGCTGATCAAGATGGGCAAGGCGCGCTTTGCGTGGGTGACGCTGGGGCCGCTGGCGTGGCTGGCCGCGGTGACGTTCACGGCCGGCTGGCAGAAGGTGTTCTCGCCCGATCCAAAGCTCGGCTTCCTGTCCCAGGCGAACGCGATCGCGGCCAAGCTGGCCGCCGGCGAGCTCCCCGCCGGCGCGCAGACGGTCGACACCGCGCGGCGGATGATGTTCAACGCGCGCCTGGACGCCGTGGTGGCGTCCGCGTTCATGGCCGTGGCGCTGATGGTAATCGCGGTCAGCATGCGCGAGTGGTACCTGCTCGTCCGCAAGCGCAAGCCGGCGGTGATGCACGAGGCGCCGTACGTGCCAAGCACGCTGGGACTGGCGGGGGATTAGACGAGTGCGTGAGTGCGGAAGTGCGTTAGTGCGGCAGTGCGTTGGTGCGGGAGTGGGCTGGCGGAGGGGACGAGTCTGAGGCGATGGGCGGAGATCCGTACCGGGCGATTGAAATCGCGGCACCGAAAACGTGATGTCGGCCTTCGCCGACGGGTCCGGCACGGACGAGTGCCGGGGGATGCACCGGGTTCCGCGCGGGTGGATCCGTCTCGGACGGAGCCGGAGCCAGGGTGGCCGAGTCCCGCCCCCCGGCGAATGAATTCGCGGCAATGAACCCGCGATGCCGGCCTTCGCCGACAGGTCCGGCACGGGCGGGTGCCGTACACACGGCGGGGGGTCCGGCAGTCCGATAGCGGAGTGCCGGCGCGGCGAGATGTCCGTTGCAGGTGAAGCCCCGCGCTGTTTGCGGGGCTTTCCGCTGTTGTTGCGACGGCTTCAGCCGCTCAGGCCGGGACCCCGCCCCGCTCCACCGCGCCGCCATCTGCACCCGTCCCCGTATCCTGCCCCTCCTCCCGGCACAGGATTCGAAGTATCCACCGTCCATCATCATCACGATCACACGGCTTGGACCACACGGATGGGGGCTCGCCGGATGCAGGGTGCGGCGGCAGGTGCGACGGCGAAGGCAGTGGACCCTGTGGATGCCGCTGCAGCAGGCCCGCGCCGGCGCCGCGAAGATCTCGATGCACATCAAGGCCGCGTACGTACTCGTGCCGCTGGCGCTGGTGTTCGGCGCGGCGTTCCTGTCGGCGGCACGCGGGCGCAGTACCGCGACGTCACGCATCAGCCGCCAAAGCTCACGCCGCTGGGATGGATGCTGATGGCGCTGAGCCTGATGCTCGCGGGCGTCTGCTTCTGGTACGTGCAGGCTCCGCGCCGTATCTCGCCCGTTCTGACGAGGGCCGCCATCCAGGCACGTCATTCGGGTCTCCGGCGCAGGCACGCTCCAACCGATCGCGATCAGGTGGATGATGTGCCAGGACGGACATCCGCCTCCGCAACCGCCATCCTTCCTCTTCCAAAAAACAAAAAACGCGGATCCCGTCCCCTCGCCGGCAGCAGGATCACTACCAAGGATCTCTGGCTCCCTGCCGATCGCCGTCAGATCCGCATCCGGCCGTCACGATCGCAACCGTCCAGTTTGGCGGGCTTCCCACAGGCCGACGTGCGGGAGCGATTCGGCGCGACAGCTGATCGCGGACCGGATGGCGACTGCAGGAGGTCCGCCGCCCCTGGTAGACGGGCTGCTGCCGGCGAGGGGGCGGCATCCGCATTTCTCGAAACAGGATGGTGGCCGCACCACGCGGAAGCCGGCAGAGGTACACATCCACCTGATCGCGATCCGTAGAAGGCGGCCCGGCCTGAAAGTCCGTGCATCGGCCTGCGGGGCGTTTCGCGCACCCGGCCGCGGCCCTACTATAACGCGCCGGCTGCACATCCCTCAGCCCTCATCCGCCCGCCGTCATGACACACGCTTCCTCGTCGTACGCCCGCCTCCCGCGGGTGATCCGCCGCGCCCGTACCCGCGGATGCGCGATGCTCGCGCTCGCGCTGTCCCTCGCCGCGTGCGCGGACCGGCCCGCGCGCACGGAGACGAAGGACGCCGCCCGCGCCGATTCCGCCAGCACGGACACGTCCGCCCTGGGCGTGGCGCGGCGGCAGCTGGGGCCGGAGGTGCGGCAGGCCATTCCGTACACGGTCAGCGACTACACGGGCCGCTTCATCGCCGCGGCCATCCCCGTGCACGAGTGGGTGCAGGACCCCCTGCGCAACGGGGTGAGCGTGGCGCCCGGCGGGCACGAGATCGTGATCCTGGAGATGCCGGACACCTCCACCACCTTCGCGTTCACCAAGCCCGGGCTGTACGTCACGGACCTGCCGGGCACGCCGCGCTCCGGCCCGAACGCGTCGGCCATGCCGGACAGCAGCGCACTCCGGCACCTGACGGGCGTGCAGGACATGAACGGCGACGGCGACGCGGAAGTGTGGTCCGTGCAGTACGGCGGCCCGCGGCACCCCTACACGTGGGAGATCCGCGCGTACGACCGCGGGGGCCGCGACCTGTACCAGCTGGCGGCCAGGCGCCGGCGCGGCGGCACCGGACTGGACCCGGCCTCGTGGGACCCGTCGCGCAACCTGGCCGAGCAGCCCGCCATCCGCGCCTGGCTCGAGCAGAAGCTGCAGGCGCTGGAAACGCAGTTCGCCTCGGCGGATGCGGGCCAGGCGGGCGCGGCGTCCAGTCCAGCAGGCGCGGCGACGCCCCCGGCAGGCGCGGCAGCGGCGGATTCGAGCGCGGCGGATTCGGCCCCGGCGGGGAGCGGCCGTTGACGCTGTCGGCGCTGGACATCGTCATCATCCTGGCGTACATCGCCTTCGTCGCCGTGCTGGGCGGCGTGCTGGGGCGCCGCCAGAAGGACGCCAGCGACTACTTCCTGGCCGACCGCTCCATCCCCTGGTGGGCCGCGTGCTTCTCCGTCGTCGCCACGGAAACGAGCGCGCTCACGGTCATCAGCGTCCCCGCGACGGCGTACACGGGCGACCTGTGGATGCTGCAGCTGGCCACCGGCTACCTCATCGGCCGCATCGTCATCTCGTTCTTCCTCCTCCCCCGCTACTTCCGCGGCGAGATCGCGACGGCGTACGTGCTGCTGGAGCGCCGCTTCGGCAACGGCACGCGGCGGTTCGCATCCATCGTGTTCCTGGTGACGCGCGTGCTGGCGGACGGCGTGCGCATCTTCGCCACGGCCATCCCGCTGGCGGTGATCGCGCGCATCCCCGTGTGGCAGTCCATCGTGTCCATCGGCGTATTCACGCTGCTGTACAGCTACTACGGCGGGCTGCGCGCGGTGGTGTGGGTGGACGTGGCGCAGATGTTCATCTACGTGGTGGGCGGGTTCGCCGTGCTGTGGGTGCTGATGGGGCTGATCCCCGGCGGGTGGGACGGCTTCGTGCAGGCGGCGCAGGCGCAGGACAAGCTGCGTGTGCTGCACCTGGACGGCGGATTCGGCAAGGCGAACTGGCTGCTGACGGGGATCGTCGGCGGCGGATTCCTCACCATGGCGTCGCACGGGGCGGATCACCTGATCGTGCAGCGGCTGCTGGCCTCGCCCTCGCTGCGGGACGCGCGGCGGGCGCTGATCGGCTCGGGGGTGATCGTGCTGGGGCAGTTCACGCTCTTTCTGCTGATCGGCGCGGCGCTGTGGGTGTTCTACGGCGGCCGCACGTTTCCGCAGCCGGACGCCGTCTTTCCCACCTTTGCCGTGGAGCACCTGCCCTCCGGCGTGGCGGGGCTGGTGGTGGCGGCGATCCTGGCCGCGGCCATGTCGTCGTCGCTGAACGCGCTGGCGGCCGTCTCCGTGCACGACCTGTACGTGCCGCTCACGGGGCGCGGCGGCGAGGAGCACCTGCTGCGCGTGGGCAAGCGATTCACGCTCGCGTGGGGCGTGGTGATGATCGGCGTGTCGCTGGCTTTCCAGCTGGTGGCCGCGGGCACGCCGCTCGTCGTGATCGCCCTGCAGATCGCCTCGTTCACCTATGGCGGGCTGCTGGGCGGCTTCCTGCTGGGGCTGATTTCCCGGCGCGCGGACGGGCGCGACGCGCTCACGGGCATGGGCATTGCCGTCGCGGCGATGGCCGCGCTCTGGGCGGCACAGCAGTTCGGCGTGATTCCGCGGGTGGTGGATACGCTCTGGTTCGCGCTGATCGGCTCCGCGATCACGGTGTCGATGGGCGAGCTGAGCGCGCGGATCCGGGGGTCGCGGGGGATGCGGGCGGACGGGCTCGGGGCGGCGCAGGGATAGGGCGTAGGAGGCGGATGCTGAGGATGCCGTCGCGGTGCGACGGGAGCCCTCTCCCCCGCCCGCCTTTTCGCTCGTTCCTCGCGACGGCGGGCGACCCCTCCCCCAACTTCGGGGGAGGGGTTGGGGTGGGGAGGAGTACCGGCGCGAAGCGGGGTTCGTGCGGGGCGAAGTTCTCCCCCTCTCCCGTACGGGGCAGGCAAGCGAGGGTGCCGGAGAGGTCGTGTACGGGAGAGGGGGCCGGGGGGTGAGGGCCCCGCGCGGACCCGGCGGCCCGGGCGCCGTTGCGTGAGGGATGTGCGCCCGCAGGGCCGAGCCCCCTCCGCAAAGGAGCACGATACGGCTGTGCTCCTTTGCGGAGGGGGCTCGGCGCCGTTGGGCACAGTTGTATCGTGCCCTACGGCGCGCGCAGCCCGGCCCCCGCTTGCGGGGGACACGCCCAACCCCTGCAGTTCATGCGCAGTCGCAGTCGCAGTCGCAGTTGTACTAGTTGTAGTAGTCGCGCCCGCCACGGGCAGAAGAAGCACACGGCCAGCCATTGGACGCTCCAACGGCTGGGACTGATGATGACGAGAATCGAGGGGTGATGGACTTACCTGAGTGGCTGGATGCGGCGATCCTGGGGCTGGTGGAGGGGATCACGGAGTTCATCCCCGTGTCATCCACCGGACACCTGATCCTGGTGCAGGACTGGCTCAACTTTACCGGCAAGAAGGAAAACGCCTTCATCATCTTCATCCAGCTGGGCGCCATCCTGGCCGTGGTGTGGATGTACCGGCGCAAGATCTTCGACGTGCTGCGCACCTGGCGCGAGCCGCAGAGCAAGGGCCTCATCATCAACCTGATCGTGGCCACCATCCCGGCCGTGCTCGTGGGGCTGCCCACGGAAGACTGGATCGAGGCGCGCCTCTTCAAGCCGTTTCCCGTGGCGCTGGCGCTGGTGGTGGGCGGCATCGCCATCCTGGTGATCGAGCGCTACTTCAAGCGCCCCACCGTGGACACGGTAGACCAGATCCCGCTTTCCAAGGCCATCGGCGTGGGCCTGTTCCAGGTGCTCGCGATCGTGTGGCCGGGGATGTCGCGCTCCGGCGCCACCATCATGGGCGGCCTTACGCTGGGGCTTTCGCGCACGGCGGCCACGGAGTTCTCGTTCTTCCTGGCCATCCCGGCCATGCTGGGCGCGTCGGTCATCAAGATGGGCGACATCGCCGAGGTGGCGACCACGGCGGACATCCCCCTCTTCGCCATCGGCTTCGTGGTGGCGTTCCTCTCGGCGCTGGTGGTGATCCGCACGCTCATCGCGTACGTGTCCAAGAACACCTTTCGCCCGTTCGCCTGGTACCGCATTGTGTTCGGCATCGTGCTGCTGGCGCTGTACTGGAACAGCCGGGGCTTTTAGCCCCGGCTGCCGCTCCCTTTCGACTCGCTGACGTCGCCATGGCTTCTCCCGTTTCGTTTCTCTCGCGCATGCCGGCGGACCTTTCGCGCAAGCTGGACCGTGCGGAGGCGCTGGCCCGCGAGGCGCTGATGGACACCCACGCCGAGCTGGCCACGGACCTGGTGGGCATCCTGGCGCCCCGCATGCCGTTCGACGAGGCCATCGAGCGCTACCTGGAGTCCATGCAGCTGGAGGGGGAGGAAAAGGAGGCCATCGGCACCCGCGCGGTGGCCATCCTGGACGAGGGCCACCTGCAGGAGGACATGGCCCGCGAGGGCACCCGCGGCTGGGGATGGGATTGGCGCTACGCCACGCCGCTGGGGGTGCTGCGCCTGATCGGCCGCGTGCAGAAGCGCAGCAACGAGGAGGAGCTGTGGCTGGAGCTGGCGGCGGCGCGCGCGGAGGAAAAGCTGGTGGAGGAGCACATCCGCTGGGCCATGCAGTTCGTGGAATTGATGGACGAGCACAACCACGCGGACCCCACGCGCGCCGTGGCCCACTACATCGAGCGGCTGGACGTGCCGGAGCTGCGCGCCCGCAGCGTGTACCAGCGCGTGATGGCGCGCCTGGCCGAGGACCTGCTGCCGCGCCTTCCCGACGAGGACGGGCAGGCGGCCCGGTCGTAGCACCGCGCGAGAAAAAGAAAACGACGGCCTCACACAGAGGAACAGGGGGAACGGAGGACTGCGTCAAATCAAGCAAAAGCACGGGCCTCGCGCAGAAACTGTTTTTCGCCTGAACGAGCACGACAGCCTGATGTCGCTGCGTTTCTCGTGAAGGCTGTCTTTGCGGTAGTTTCACGCAGAGGGGACGCAGAGATAAGACAAGCGAGGCCCGAGGCACGGCAGAGCAGTTTCTCCCCTGTTCCTCTGTGTGATTCAAATCCGTTGTCGTTTCCGCAGTTCTCCGCGTCCTCCGCGTCTCCGCGTGAGTGCCGTTGGGACCGCCATGGAGAGCGGATGAACGGCAAGCACGAACCTTGCGCCTGTTGGGCGGCGATCCCTGCCGCCCGGCAGGCTTTTCAGCGTTTTTCAGACGACGGACCGAGCGAGACATGCGCATGGAGATGGATCGGACGCGTAAGGCCGCGGCGGCGGCGCTTCTGGCGCTGCTGGCGGCGTGCGGCGGCGAGAGCGGCGGCGAAGACAAGGCCGGGGGCGACACCACGGCGGCGGCCGCGGCACCCGGCGGCGACTCGGCCGCGGCGGGCGGCCAGGCGCAGGCGGGCGGGCAGCCGGCCAACGACCTGCCGGCCGGCCCCACCACGGACCTGCCGGCCAACGAGCTGGGCCGCATCATGGTGCTGGAGTACCACCGCACGGGCAGCCCCGAGGGCGAGTTCGTCCGCACGCTGGACAACTTTCGCAAGGACCTCAAGGCGCTGCACGACGCGGGCTACCGCCCCGTGACCATGCGGCAGGTGATCGAGGGGAACATCGACATTCCCCGCGGCACCACGCCGGTGGTGTTCACGATGGACGACGCCACGCGCGGGCAGTTCTACTACCAGCCGGACGGCAGCATCGACCCCAACACCATGATGGGGTCGTGGGTGTCATTCAAGGAGCAGAACCCCAGCTGGGGGCCCGGCGGCATGGTGTGGTGCATCCTGCCCGCGGCCGCGCACCCGTCCAACTTCTTTGGCGAGACCAAGGACCGCGACACGCCGCGCGAGCAGCGCGAGGGGAACATCCGCAAGAAGATGGAGTTCATCGTCCAGAACGGCCACGAGGCGTGCAACCACACGCTCTACCACGCCCGCCTGGACCGTGCGTCCAACGCGCAGCAGGCCATGGACTGGATCGGCATCGGCGAGGACAGCATCAAGGCCTACCTGCCGGCGGACTACGACATCGTGACCTTCGCGCTCCCGCTGGGCATGTGGCCCGACCAGAAGTCGGCGGCCTGGCAGGGGACGTACCGCGACGGCAAGCGGTACGAGAACAAGGTGGTGCTGGAGGTGTCCGGCGGACCCAGCGTGTCGCCGTTCGACAACCGCTGGGACCCACACTCGGTGGATCGCTTCATCGTGGCCCCGGGCGCCCTGGAGCGGCAGCTGGAGCACTGGAAGACGAACCCCGCCCAGCGCTACGTGAGCGACGGCGAC
>DASQZE010000372.1:0-3996 GCA_035638875.1 Longimicrobium sp. | reverse complement strand
TGAGGGTCGGACAGCGGCTCTTCGTGGCCGTGCTCCCCGCCGTGCTGGGCGTGCTGGCCATGGCGGGACTGGCGTACTGGGGACAGCGCGGGCGCGAAATCCCGGAATGGCTGCTGGTGGCGGGCATCCTGGCGGCCGTGGCATCGCTGGTGATGGCGTGGCGCAGCACCCGCTACGTGGCGCGGCGCATCGAAGCCCTGTCCCGCCGCCGCAGCGGCCCGGCGGCCACGGACGATCCCCTGGATGAGCTGGATACCCTCGAGCTGCGGATCGCCGAATCCGAGCGGCGCGGCGACACGCGCGAGCAGGCGGCGGAAGCGCTGGTGCGGGAGTACGCGGGGCTGCTGGCGGACGCTTCGGCCACCGTGGGGCGCAAGCTGGAGGAGGTGAGGATGCCGCTGCACATCCTGCTCGCCGATTCCTTCGGCGCGCTGAACGAGAACCAGGAGGAGATGATCGCCGCCGCCCGGCAGGCCGCCGACCACGCGGACGAGGCGCTGCGCTTCATTGGACGGATCGTGGACCTGGACGCGGGGCGGGTGGAGCCGCACCCCGCGCCCATCCGCCCGGCCGGCCTCGTCGCCCCCCTTTGCCCGGCGGTCCACGCCCGTGCGGGGCGGGCCGCCGCCGTGTTCACGGCCGACGTGTCGCCGGCGCTGCCGCACGTGCTGGCAGACGCGGCGCAGGCCCGAGAGGCGCTGGGGCGGCTGCTGGACGGCTACCTGGCGCGGGCGGAAGCCGGCGGGGAGCTTCGCCTGGACGGCGAGCGCGTGGCGGAGGGCGTCCGCATCCGGATCCGCGACGGGGCGCCGCCGCCCATGGACTTGGCCCTGGTCCGGCGGCTGCTGCGGCTGCAGGGCGCGGAGCTGCGGGTTTCCGGCGACGGGACGGACGTCGTGTTCCCGGTGGCGCCCCCGGCCTGATCCACGCCCCGCGGAGCCGGTGCGCCCGTGCGGGACCCCAGGAGAGTGCCCCCGCGCCCAGGCCGGCGGGTGGCGACGAACCCCGGACCCCGGACCCCGGCGACTGCCTATCGGCTCTCCACTGTGTAGGTGAACGACGCCTCCCCGTTCGCGGGCACCTGCAGCCGCACCTGGAACGTGTTGGCGGACATGCGCTCCACCTCCGCCGACGACGTCAGCACCCGCCACTCGTTGTCGCCCGACGCCTCGATCCCCTCGCGCACGAACACCTCCGCCGCGCGCGGGCCCCGGTTGGTGACCACCACCTCCACCCGCGTGGTGAGCTTTTCCCGGGTGCGGCCCTGCTCCGTGCGGTACTCCTCCGCGCTGCGCTCCAGCACCCGCCGCGTGCCGAACAGCGTGTTGGAGCGGCCCTGCCGCAGGGTGAACTCGCCTCCCGCCGGGGTAAGGGAGATCCGGTCCTGCCCCACCACCTGCGCCGGCCCGTCCTGCCGCGCGTAGACGGTCACCTGGCCCGCGGGCATGGCCGCGCCGGTGGGGTTGGTGCCCACCAGGCGCACGTCCAGCCCGCGCGGCAGCAGCACGAACCCGCCGCTCCCCATCGTCTGCTGGTTGTATCCGTTCTCGAATACGTTTCGCTGCACGATGCGGATGCGCTCGCCCTGGAAGAGCGGGTGCCTGCCCATGGCGGCGCTGGCGTTGAGGGCGATGTCGCGCCCCAGGCGAAAGCGGCTGAACGCGCTGATGCTGCTGGCGCCGGCCTGGGGCGGGGATGCGGACACGGACTCCAGGTTCACGCGGGACTGCGAGACGTTTGCCGAGTAGTCCTGCTGCGCGTCCCCATCCGCGGAAAGCAGCGCGATCTCGCCCGCCACCAGGTCCACCGTGCCGGCGTGGACGTCCGCGCCCGTGTTGTTGCTCAGCGAGACCCACGCGTCCAGCGAGCCGCCCGTCGCCGGGGCGCCCGCATCGGCGGGGTCCAGCACCAGCGAGTAGTCGGCCACCCAGCTCAGGCCGGGCGCCAGGTAGTCCACCTGCACGCGTGCGTCGCGGGTGCCGCCCCGGTTGCGCAGGGTCAGGCGCAGCACGGGCGAACGCTGATTGCGCACCTCCGGCCCGTCGTACACGACCTCCTGCCGCACCACGTCGGCCCCGTCCGCCGTGATGCGGAGGGTGCGGACGAGCGCGCGGGGCATCAGGCTGCGCCACTCCACCTGGTTCATCCCCGGCTCCAGCGGCACCATGCGCTCCTCCAGGAATTCCGCCACCCCGGCATCGTACACGGTCATGTGCGCCGTCCGCGCCTGCGCGTGGACCGTGGTGGATGCAAGGCACAGCAGGGCGGTGGCCCAATAGCAGGCGAGGGTGCGCATGTGGATGCTCGTCGGAGAGAGTGGGGATACGATGCGGCGGCGGGGAAGGTAGGATGCCCGCTGCCGGCGCGGAAGAGTGCGGCGTTCCGCCCAAGTCTTTGTGATTTCTTAACACCCGGCCGCACGCCCTTTGTGCGGCCTTTACGCGTCCCCCCGCAGATTGCTCCACGCGATCCGCGTCCCGGCGCACCGGGCGCGTGCCGCGGGTCGCCACCGCACCGGCCTCCGCGCCGGCGTGGCACCCGCCCGCGACGGACAGTCCGCGCAGGCGGACTTCGTGTGCTTGTTGCGGCGAATTCATTCGCTCTGCCCGGCGGAAACTCGACCGCGGGCAGGATATCGATCACAGGGGAGGGCAGGGGTGAGCACGGAACGCGAAGCCGGTCCGCACGCGGAGCCGCGGGGGCGCTACCTGGCGTCGCTGTCGCTGGGGGCGCTCGGCGTGGTCTACGGCGACATCGGCACCAGCGTGCTGTACGCGGTGCGCGAATCCTTTCACCACACGCACGGCATCCTGCCCACGCGCGACAACGTGCTGGGCGTGCTGTCCCTCATCTTTTGGGCGCTGGTGCTGGTGATCTCCATCAAGTACGCCGTCTTCGTGCTGCGGGCGGACAACCGCGGCGAGGGCGGCATCCTGGCGCTCACCTCGCTGGTGACGCCCGTGGGGGCGCTCAAGCGCAGCCCGCGCTGGGTGCTCATCATGCTGGGCCTGTTCGGCACGGCGCTGCTGTACGGCGACGGGATGATCACGCCCGTCATCTCCGTGCTGGGCGCCGTGGAGGGGCTGGAGGTCGCCACGCCCGCGCTGAAGCCGTACATCGTCCCCATCACCATCGGCATCCTCATCGCGCTGTTCGCCGTGCAGAGCCGCGGCACGGCGAGCGTGGGGCGCGTCTTCGGGCCCGTGACGATGGTGTGGTTCGCGACCATCGCCGTGCTGGGCATCACGCACATCGTCCGCGACCCCACGGTGTTCGCAGCCATCAATCCCCTGTACGGCGCGCGCTTCTTCGCGCAGAACGGGTGGAACGGCTTCCTGGTGCTGGGCTCCGTGTTCCTGGTGGTGACGGGGGGCGAGGCGCTGTACGCGGACATGGGGCACTTTGGCCGCAAGCCCATCCGCCTGGCGTGGTACTACGTGGCGCTTCCCGCGCTGCTGCTGAACTACTTTGGGCAGGGAGCCATGCTCATCCACCATCCGGAAACGGTGGAGAACCCGTTCTTTCACATGGCCCCGCGGTGGGCGCTGTACCCGGTGGTGGTCATCGCGACGATGGCGGCGGTGATCGCGTCGCAGGCGCTCATCACGGGCGCGTTCTCGCTCACCATGCAGGCCGTGCAATTGGGCTACATCCCCCGCGTGCAGATCGAGCACACGTCGGCGCGGGAGCGGGGGCAGATCTACATCCCGCAGGTGAACTGGCTGCTGATGCTGTCGTGCATCGGCCTGGTGCTGGGGTTCCGCACGTCCAGCAACGTGGCGGCGGCGTACGGCGTGGCCGTGACCGCGACGATGGTCATCACCACGCTGCTGCTGTTCCGGGTGCAGCGGGAGCGGTGGAAGTGGCCGGTCGCGGCCATGGCGGCGTTCACGGCGTTCTTCCTGGCCATCGACCTGGCGTTCTGGGGCGCCAACATCGTCAAGATCCCCCACGGCGGCTGGTTCCCGCTGGTGGTGGGGGCGGTGATCTTCGCGG
>DASQZE010000371.1:0-2549 GCA_035638875.1 Longimicrobium sp. | reverse complement strand
CCCGCCTGCAGGTCCATCTTGCCCACGCCCTGGTTGAGCACCGCGTAGCCCGCGTGCACCGTCTCGTCGTACTCGAACGCGTTGCTCCGCGCATCGTCCTCCACCCAGCGGCCCAGGCCGTAGTCGAACGCCGAGACGTCCAGGCCGTTGTCCAGCCCGCGCTGCGTGCCCTTGTACCCCGTCTCCAGCTTGGTCCGCGCGCCAAAGGGGCGGGTGTAGTCCAGCTGCGCGGAGAGCACTGTCGTCAGGGCGTCCGTCACCTGGCCCTGCAGCAGCGGATCGCCCGCGTCGTCGCCGTTGAGCGTGAGCGTCTGCTCGCGAAAGCCGGTGTCGTTGCCGTGGTCGTTGCGGTTGAAGCGCACCTCGGCCGCGAGCTCGTGCTGCTGCGGGGTGATGGTGCGCTTGAAGGCCAGCGACCCGTCGAACGTCAGGTCCGTGAACTCCACCGCGTTCTCGCCCACGTAGCGGCGGACGAGCGCGTTGCTGCCGTTGCGCTCGGCGTAGGTGTTCAGGCTGCTGTTCGCGAACGCGCCGCGGCTCGCCATCCCCGTGGCGGAAAGCACGTTCTGCTCGCTGAGCTTGTAGTCGGCGGTGCCGTTGAACAGGTGCGACATCATGTCGAACCGCCCGTCGATGTCCTGGTCCAGGAACAGGACGGGGTCGCCGCCGGCCGTGGCGTAGCGCTCCAGGTAGTTGAGCCCCGTGTTCTGCCGCTCGTCGTGGCGAAGGCCGTAGCTGCCGTAGAGCGTCAGCGGGCCCGCCTGCCATCCCAGGTTGCCGCTGCCGTTGTAGCGCCCGCCCGTGCCCACGCCGGCGATGAAGCCGCCGGACAGGCCCAGGTCGGCGTTCTGCTTGAGGACGATGTTGACGATGCCGGCCATCCCTTCGGGCTCGTAGCGCGCCGAGGGGTTGGGGATCACCTCCACCCGCTCCACCATGTTGGCGGGGAGCTGCTGAAGAAAGCTGCCCAGCTGGTCGCCCGTCATGGGGCTGGGGCGGCCGTTTACCTGCACGGCCACGTTCTGGTTGCCGCGCAGGCTCACCTTGCCGTCCTGGTCCACCTCCACGGCGGGAACGTTGCGCAGCACGTCGGTCGCGTTGCCGCCCTGCGTGGCCGGCATGTCGCGCGTGCTGTAGGTGTTGCGGTCCGGCGCAAAGCCCGCGGGCGCCGCCTCGGCCGTCACCGTGAGCCCCTCCAGCTGCAGCACGCCGGCCGCCAGCCGCACCGTGCCCACGTCCGCGCTCGGCGCCTGCGGGCTGATGGCGACCGTGGCCGTGGTGGCCGTGCTGAAGCCCAGCGAGCTCACCTTGAGGTAGTAGCTCCCCGGCCGCAGCCCGTCGATGCGAAAGGTGCCGTCGGGCCGCGACACGGCCCCGGTCACGAGCGTGTTGTCCGCCGCGCTCCACACGGCCACCTGGGCCGAGGCCACGGGTGCACCGTCGGGGTTCAGGACGGTGCCGCGCACCGTGCCTCCCTGCTGCGCGCCGGGCCCGCCCGGTCCCCCGGGACGGGGGCCGGCCGGCGGGGCGCCGCCGGGGTTCTGCGCCGCGGCCGGGCTCGCCAGGGCGAGGGCCAGCGCGGCTGCAAGGGTCGTGCGGAGGACGTTCATAGGACGATGCGTATCCGTACAGGTGGTCTGAATCGATCGAAATGGTCGTGCCCCCGGTCGCCCGGGGCCTGCATCGCGCCGGTGCCTCTGCGCGGCTCCGGACAGCGGGTCAGACGCGGCGCGCGGCGGAATGGTTGTCCGCCGATGTGGCCGTTTGGCGACCCGCGAGCCTACGGCGGGACGAGCCGTCCGGTTTCACGCCCGTGGCCCATGCCAACAATCTGGCACATGGGCGAAAACCCAGGCAGCCGCGCCACGTCGGATTGACCCGCTCACACGTACAAACGTTGGATTAGCGTTCGGTTATCCCGCCGTCACCAGCCCGTCACACACCTTCACGGGAGGCGGGAAACGAATGTGGCGCACGAGAGGGCGTCCCAACAACGATCTGCCGCGCGCCGCCCACCAGCGATGCGGAACACGGCAGACGTGGGATGAAAACGCGCCCGCTGGGACCCTGTGCATGAGCCGCATGATTCGGCGGAAGAGATATCAACCGGCTAAAATATTCTGCTGCAACAATTTAATACATTTTTGCACATTGTGACAGCGGCGGGCGGTGGCCCTCCCCCGGCCTCGCTCAGGCTCGTCCACCCCCTCCCGCAAACTGCGCGGGAGGGGGTATACACCCCGATTCCTGCGCGAGGGCGCGTTTCTGCCGGAACGCGGTTCTCCCCCTCCTGCCCGCGAAGCGGGGGAGGGGGCCGGGGGGAGGGGGCACACGCCCATGCCGAAGTGCAGGCCTCGGGGAAGCTGAGTTCTCCCCCTCTCCCGCGCAGTTTGCGGGAGAGGGGGCCGGGGGGTGAGGGGCCCCGGTTCAGACCGGGTAGATTGTTTACAAATCAGCCTGGCAGGATGGTTGACAGTTTGGAGCTGGATCACGCGCATGTGGTGCACCCTTCAGGAGGTGAGCCTCATGCCAGAACCACTGCATACTGT
>DASQZE010000370.1:0-8696 GCA_035638875.1 Longimicrobium sp. | reverse complement strand
CGCGCGCCTGGCCGAGGACACGCGCGGTGCCGAACGAGGGGCGCGCACCGGCGCGCTCGGGGCCGACTTCGTCGGGCGTCGTGGCGCTCACGCGTCCGCACCGCGCGCCGGTGCGACGATCGCGCGGCGCGCGTCGAGTTCGCGCTCGACGTAGAGCCGGAGGATGTGCATGAAGTCCTGCGCATTGGTGACGACGCCGAACGCCTGGTGCGTGCCGCGGTCCTTGAGCTTGCTCACCACGAACTCCGACGAGTCTACGCAGATGGTGGTGAGCGGCCGCACCTCGCCCGTTGCCTCCTTCCACACGTACGACGGCAGCATGTTGCCCGTGGCGATGGAGTGCAGCGCCGTGGCGATCATGATCACGCCCGTGCAGCGGCGCGTGTGCTCCTTCATCACCTCCTGGCAGCGCAGGGCGTCGGTGATGGTGTCCGGCAGGGGGCCGTCGTCGCGGATGGACCCGGCGAGCACGTACGGCACGCCGCTGGTGACGGCGGCGTGCATCACCCCTTCCTTGATGATCCCCTGCTCCACCGCCGCCTGGATGCTCCCCGCCGCGCGGACGCGGTTGATGGCGCGCATGTGGAACGCGTGGCCGCCCTCCATGGGGATGCCGCGGTTGTTCATCCCCAGCGTCGTTCCCAGGGTGGCGCTCTCGATGTCGTGCACGGCCACGGCGTTGCCGCCGAACAGGGCGCCCACGAAGCCCTCGCGGATGAACCAGGCCAGGGTGTCGCGGCCGCGCGAGTGCAGCACGGCGGGGCCCACCACCCAGATGAAGTGGCCGCCGCGCTCGCGCTCGTTCACCAGGATGCGCGCCATCTCGCCGTAGTCCGTCGGCTTTTCGCGGCTCACCTCGGACGACATGAACTTGAACTCGCCCTCGGGGCCCACGTCGCCCTCGGCGCCCATGAGGCCCGCGGCGTGGACGAAGATGCCCTGGCTGCCGTCCTCGGCAAATCCCATGGCCACGGCCTGCCCGCCGCGGACGTAGCGGGCCTCCAGCACGCGGGGGACGCCGTCGTCGTCCAGCACCAGGGCGCTGTCCATGCGCGGGTCGCGCGGCAGCTTCCACTCGCCGCCGGCGAGCTTTACGTAGGTGGGTAGGTTGGTGGTGGAGAAGAAGCCCTCGGGCAGCACGCCGTCGGCCGGTGCGGCCTGAAAGCGGGCCGCGGGGGCGTCGGCGAAGCGGGGCTGGGTAAAGTCGGGTGCCCGGTACATGCGCGTTCGGTCAATCCTGGGAACGGGGCCAGCGGAACGGCCCGAAACTAGCCCGGAGACCGCCCCCGGAACAAGGCGGGGGGGCGGGCCCTTTCGCGCGGGGGCCGGGGGTTCCAAATTACGCGCCTTCAATTTCCATCCGCCCGTGCTTAGCCGACGGAGGCCGCGCTGCCCAAGAAGTGGACGATCGACGATTCCCGCGAGCTGTACAACGTGGAAGGCTGGGGAATCGGGTACTTCGACATCAACGAAAAAGGCCACGTGACCGTGAGCCCGTCCAAGGAGGCGGGACCGGCCCTGGACCTGTTCGAGATGGCGACGGACCTGGAGGCGCAGGGCGTGGGGCTGCCCCTGCTGCTGCGCTTCAGTGACATCCTGCGCACCCGCATCGAGACGCTGGGCGACCGCTTTGCCACGGCCATCCGCGAGTACGGGTACACGGGCGCGTACACCACGGTGTACCCCATCAAGGTCAACCAGCAGCGCCACGTGGTGGAGGAGATCGTGGAGTACGGCGAGCGCCACGGCGTGGGGCTGGAGGTGGGGAGCAAGCCGGAGCTGCAGGCCGTGCTGGCGCTGCGCGAGCGCGCGGACCACCTGATCGTCTGCAACGGCTACAAGGACGAGGAGTTCATGCGGCTGGCCCTCATGGGCCAGAAGCTGGGGCACAAGGTGCTCATCGTCATCGAGAAGACCAGCGAGGTGGAGGTGCTGCTGCGCGTGGCCAGGGAGATGGGCGTGGAGCCCACGGCCGGCGTGCGCATCAAGCTCAGCGCCACGGGCGCGGGGCGGTGGAGCGAGACGGCGGGGGAAAAGAGCAAGTTCGGCCTGAACAGCGCGCAGCTGGTCAAGGTCATCGACATGCTCAAGGAGGCGGGCAAGCTGGAGTCGCTCAAGCTCATCCACTTCCATCTCGGCTCGCAGATCCCCGACATCCGCAACATCAAGCTGGCGATGACGGAGGTGGCGCGGTACTACGTGGAGCTGCGCCAGCTGGGGGTGGACGTGGAGTACGTGGACGTGGGCGGCGGGCTGGGGGTGGACTACGACGGGTCGCGCAGCACCAGCTCGGCCAGCGTGAACTACTCCATCCAGGAGTACGCCAACGACATCATCTACTCGCTGGCCGAGGCGTGCCGCGAGAACGAGGTGCCCATGCCGCACGTGATCAGCGAGAGCGGCCGGGCCCTTACGGCACACCACGCGCTGCTGCTCATCAACGTCATCGATCTGGAGACGCAGAGCCCCGAGGAGCCGCACCCCGTGGGCGAGGACGACCACGCGCTGGTGCAGGAGCTGGCGGGCGTGCTCCGCGAGCTGAACGCGCGGCGGGTCCACGAGGTGTACCACGACGCCACGTTCCTCAAGGAGCAGCTGGTGGTGCACTTCAACTCCGGCACGCTGACCCTGCGCGAGCGGGCCAACGGCGAACGCTACTGGCTGGCCATCATGAACCGGGTGGCGCAGCTGGCGGCCAAGGACCCCGAGGAGTACGAGGACATCCTGCCGGAGCTGGAGGCCATCCTCATCGACCGGTACTTCTGCAACTTTTCGCTCTTCCAGTCGCTGCCGGACAGCTGGGCCATCGACCAGCTGTTCCCCATCATGCCCGTGCACCGGCTTGACGAGGAGCCCACGCGCCGCGGCACGCTGCAGGACGTGACCTGCGACAGCGACGGCAAGATCGACCACTTCGTGGGATGGCGCAAAGCCAAGCCCAGCCTGGAGCTGCACGCGATCCGGCAGGGCGAGCCGTACGTGCTGGGCATCTTTCTCACGGGCGCGTACCAGGAAATCCTGGGCGACCTGCACAACCTGTTCGGCGACACCAACGCGGTGCACATCAAGCTCACCGAGACGGGGTACGAGATCGGCGACCTGGTGCACGGCGACACCATCACCGAGGTGCTGAACTACGTGCAGTTCAACGCGCAGGACCTGATCAGCACGTTCCGCCGGAAGATCGCCAACGCCGGCAGCCGCATCACGCGCGCGGAGGCCAACGGCTTCATCGCGGACTACATCGCGGGGCTGGCGGGGTACACGTACCTCGAGGGCGATTCTTGAGATGAGTGCGGCAGTGCGTGAGTGCGGTAGTGGATGATCGAGAGGGCGGGCTTCCCAGGTGGGAAGCCCGCCTTTTTCGTGGGGCGCGGAATCTACGGGAGGAGAGTGGAAAAGGAGGCGAGCATCCGCCCCCGGCGACTGAAGTCGCGGCACCGAAAACGTGATGTCGGCCTTCGCCGACGTATCCGGAACGGGCGAATACCGGGGCCGTTGGATTCGTTCCGTCGATGGTCCGGCATGGGCGTGGTGCCGGAGCCGTTTGCGTGCATCTGTCGATTTGTCCGTCGCGAGCGTGGCGCGAGGCCGTCCATCAATCCCGGGCGCGAGCAGGCACGGGATCGCCGCTCGAGGTGCGTTCGAGGGTGGTGTTAAGACGGCCGTGCGTGGTGCTCCTCCTGCCGGGCACGTAGCGGCGCACCACCTCACCTCCCGTTCGGCGATGGAAGACGCGCCTTCTAGGTGCGGGAAAGTGAACGGCTTCCGCCCACATCGCACCAGGGGCGTTTAGCGGACATTCGAGCAGAAATCACGTATGGTCGTATCTTGTTGCAGAACTGCCACTTGATCCACGCTTGGCGACATGGGAGCGATCCGCTGCGGTCTGATGCCGGACCAGTTTTCCGGGGGGACTTTACAGGCGAAGAAGTGTACATTACACTCGTCAGGAGCGTGCTTTTCACTGGAGGAACACATGCCTGAGAACAAGCTGCCGTGGCGAACTCTCGTTACCTCGGAAGGCCCAGCCGGCCGGTTTACGCGCGAGCAAATCCGGAAGGCCATCATCGCGGCCGAACTGGAGCGGCCGGCGCATCCGCTGCCCAAACGCTCCCGCAAGCGCAGCACGAGGGCAGTCCCGGCCCCGCCGCCCTGATCGGTGCCGGATGCGATCGCCGGGCCGGAGAATACGACCGCAGCGTCTTCGTTAACTGTCCCTTTGACGATGGGTACCAGCGCTTGCTTCACGCCCTGGTGTTCGCTATCCACGAATGCGGGTTCTGGGCACGGTGCGCTCTGGAACTTGAGGACAGCGGCGAAGAACGCATCCGCAAGATCAAGCGGATCATCTGCGAGTACCGGTACGGCGTGCACGACATCTCGCGTGTGGAGTTGGATGCCGTGAACCGGCTCCCGCGCTTCAACATGCCGCTGGAACTGGGCCTGTTCCTGGGCGCGCAGGAATACGGCGCCGGTGACCAGGCCCGGCAGTGCTCGCTCGTGCTGGACACCGAGCGGTACCGGTACCAGAAGTTCTGCTCGGACATCGCCGGCCAGGATGGTCGCGCGCACGAAGGGCGGCCCGACCGCGTGATCGCGGCAGTGCGGGCCATGCTCTCCACCGCCCTGGACGGGAGGGGCCGCATGCCGGGACCCGCGACCATCCGGGAGCGGTTCGCCGATTTCCGCGCCGAGCTACCGAGGATCAGCCGCCAACTGCACGTGCGCGTCTCAGAACTGCAGTTCGTGGAGTACCGGACTCTCGTGGAGGAATGGCTGGGCAGGAACCCGCTTCGGAGCGTGTAGTGGAAGCGGCTCGGATAGATGGGCCCGAAAGCGATCCGCTCGACGCTGACTACGCCGAGATGGCGGCGGATGCGGAGCGCGAGGCGGAGGCGCTGGCGTGGATCGAGGGCGTGCTTCTGGATCCGGAGGTGGAGGCGGCAGAAAGCGCGGAGATCATTCCGTGACCGCGTACGCCATGTTGCCGGTCAACGTGCAGGTCACCGGACGGCGGATGGAGCCGCGCAGGAGCGTCTTCAGCGTGGCGGCGGTACGGGGCGCGGCGACCTCGCCCTGGCGGTGGAGGAGGCGCAGGTAGCGGTCGCCGAGGCGGCCGTTTTCCACCAGCGAGGTGAGGAACAGGCCGCCATCCGGCAGCAGAAGCGACTCGAGGTTCGCCACCAGCGGCGCCACGTCCGCGAACAGGTGGAGCATGCCCATGCTCATCACCGTGCGAAAGGCGCCGGGGCGAAACGGCAGGTCCAGCAGGTCCGCCTGCAGAAAGACGACGTGCGGCGGCAGCCGCTTTCCGCCCCCGAGCACACGCTCGCGGGCGCGCTTCAGCATGCCCAGCGACTGGTCCAGCACCACGATTGGGCGGCTGGGCGCGGCGAGGTAGGCGTCCGCCGTCAGCAACAGGGTGCCGCACCCGGCATCCAGGAACCATCCGCCGGGCGCCGATTCCACCGCCCGCCGCGCGAACCGCCGGTAGTGCGCCGGCGACGATCCCCACGCCACGCGGTTGTACAGCGCGCTGCCGATCATCCGGTCGTAGGCCCGCGCCCGGCCGTCGTACGCGTGGCCGGCGGTGCCCTCCGGGAGCACGGAGAACAGGCGCTCGTCCAGGTGCCGGAGCGGGCGCCCATCCGCCATCACGTCCCCGATCCACTTCGCCGCGTCCGCCGAAGAAGAGGCCACGGCCCCTACTCCGTGTACGCCGCCCAGGCGCGCGCGCCGGCCAGCGCACGCCGCCACCCCGAGAGCCCCGCCGCGCGCGCGTCGCTCTGCCCGTCCGGCTGAAAGACCGTCTCGTCCGGGCGCGCCGCGTGGAACTCCTCGGGCGACGACCAGAAGCCCGTGGCGAGCCCCGCCAGGCCGGCGGCGCCGCGGGCCGTCATCTCCACCATGGAGGGACGGCGGACGGGAACGCCCAGCACGTCCGCCTGGAACTGCATCATCCAGTCGTTGGCCGTGGCGCCGCCGTCCACGCGCAGTTCGGGCAGGCGCACGCCCGCGTCGCCCTCCATCGCCTGCGCCACGTCGTGCGTGCTGTACGCCATGGCCTCCAGCGCCGCGCGGGCCAGGTGCGCGCGCCCCGTGCCCCGCGTAAGGCCCACGATGGTGCCGCGCGCGTTCGGCTCCCAGTGGGGCGCGCCGAGGCCCGTGAACGCCGGGACGAAGTACACGCCGTCGTTGGATTGCAGCGAGCGCGCCAGGAACTCCGTCTCGGCCGCGTTCTCCACCAGCCGCAACCCGTCGCGCAGCCACTGCACGGCCGCGCCGGCAATGAAGATGCTCCCCTCCAGCGCGAACGCCCGCTCCCCGCGCGGCCCGCAGGCGGCCGTCGTCAGCAGGCCGTGGCGCGACTCCACGGGCTGATCGCCCGTGTGGACGAGCAGAAAGGCGCCCGTGCCGTACGTGTTCTTGCCCTCCCCCGGCGACCAGCAGCCGTGCCCGTAGAGCGCCGCCTGCTGGTCGCCCGCGATGCCGGCCACGGGCACCTCGGCCTCGAACGCGGCGCTGGACGTGGTGCCGTAGACCTCCGACGAGGCGCGGACTTCCGGCAGCACGGCCGCGGGGACGCCGAACAGGTCCAGCATGGCCGGGTCCCACGCGCCCGCGCGCAGGTCGTACAGCAGCGTGCGCGAGGCGTTGGTGGGATCGGTCAGGTGCAGCCGGCCTCCGGTGAGGTTCCACACGAGCCAGCTGTCGATGGTGCCCGCGGCCAGCTCGCCGGCCTCGGCGCGGCGGCGGGCGCCGGGGACGTGGTCCAGCAGCCATGACAGCTTGGTGGCGCTGAAGTACGGGTCGATGACGAGCCCCGTGCGGCGGCGCACATCCGGTTCGTGGCCGGCGTCCTTGAGGGCGCGGCAGGCGTCGGCCGTGCGGCCGTCCTGCCACACGAGGGCGCGGTGGATGGGGCGCCCCGTCTGCCGGTCCCAGACGACGATGGTCTCGCGCTGGTTGGTGATGCCGATCCCCGTGATCCCCTCCAGCCCCGTCCCCGCGTGCGCGGCGGCCACGCGGGCCACGCGGCGGGTCACGTCCCAGATCTCCTCCGCGTCGTGCTCCACCCAGCCGGGCCGCGGAAAGTGCTGCGTGAACTCGCTGTACGCGCGCCCGAGCACCGCCCCGTCCGTGCCGATGACCAGGCAGGTGACGCCGGTGGTGCCTTCGTCGATGGCGAGGATCATGGGGATGCGGTTCGGCTCGGGGAGAGGTCGGACCCGACGTCGGGCGGTGAGGATTATCCTATGGGATGGGCGGGCGGGCGTCTACAGGGGAGGGGGAGATTGGGGCGGAATCCGGCGAAAGGGGATTGGAGAGGGGGGCGGGCATCCGAACCCGGCGATTGAAATCGCGGCAATGAAACCGCAATGTCGGCCTTCGCCGACAGCTCGTGCCAGGGACAGTGAATGCTCCTTGGCGAAGATCCGTCAGCAGTATTTACCCATCACTTAGAGCGGTTTGCGCATCAGTTTGTAGCCAGTGTGTAGCCGCAGTGGGTGAACCAGTTGCGGGCGTCGGTCACGCTGACCCGGTCCATGGTGCTGAGGAGTGCGCCTTCCAAGGCATCGATCGTACGAGCCCCGATGCCGCGCAGCAGCGTCTTCAACTTGCTCCAGCAAGGTTCGATCGGGCTGAAGTCGGGACTGTACGGCGGCAGAAATTTAATCGTGCATCCGGCATCCTCAATCGCCTTGCGCACCGCAGGATCCTTGTGTGGCCTCAAGTTGTCGAGCACCACGATCTGTCTTGGTCTGAGTTCGGGCACGAGCACCTCGCGCACAAACGCGAGGAAGACGGCTTTGTTCGTTGCAGCCTCGATCGTCATCATCGCAGCTAGCCCTGCGGTGCTCAGCCCGCCCAGAAGGGTCAGTTTGCGGTAGTGACGATTCGGAACGGTGCCGTGTGCCCGCTTTCCACCCTCAGCCCGCGCGTAGAGCCGTACCATGTCGGTAGCGATTCCGCTCTCGTCAACGAAGACCAGGTCATCAGGGTTGATTTCAGTCATCCATTTCTGAAACGCCGCTCGTTCCGCCCGAACTTTCTCAGTCAGCTGCTCCTCGGCTCGCAGCGTTTTTTTTTCGGCGCAGCCCCAGGCGCTTCATTCCGCGAGAGAGCGTGGAGATGCTGACTTTTGTGCCAGTCGCCTCGACCAGCCGGAGCCCGTATTCCTCTAGCGTACTGTCGTTCTTCTCGGCAACGGCGCAGCGAAGCCAAGCATCTTCGGCCGAGTTGAGTTTTGGAGCCGGACCACCCGAGTGAGGCTTGGCCTCGACGCGGCCTTCGTCACGATGCACCCGCCGCCAAAGATGGAGGACTGATTCACTGATGTTGAAAAGGCGCGCCACCTCGGCCAAAGCAGCGTCGCCTCTATCGGCTGCTGCTGCCAGAGCGCGAGTGCGCAGATCCTTCGAGTAAGGGGCAGGCATACCGTGCTCTCTGCTAGGAAAGGACGCGGAATGCAGTGTTGTACACTTTGGCTACTAATGCGTTCGCAAACCGCTCTAAATCCAGGAGGAGCAGCATGCGCGATCCGTTTTCCCGGCTGTACGTGCACTTGGTGTGGGCCACGTGGGACCGGCTACAGCTGATCACACCGGCCATCCAGCCAAACATCTACCGGTGCATCCAGGCGGAGGCAAAGCGGCTCGGATGCCGGGTGGGAGCCATCGGCGGGATGGAGG
>DASQZE010000369.1:0-7053 GCA_035638875.1 Longimicrobium sp. | reverse complement strand
GTTGAAGTACGTCGACACGGCGACGGCGCCCACGAACACGTCCGAGCGGTCGCTGAAGCGGCGCAGGTCAAAGAACCGGAAGCCCTCGAGCGCGAGCTCGCGGCGGCGCTCCGCCAGGTTGGCCGTCAGGATCTCCGCGGCCGTGTCGACGCTGGGATCCAGCGGCGCCACGCCCGCACGGGCGCGCAGCGTGTTGATGTCCGCGACGGCCTGCCCCAGGTTCGTGCCCAGGCGGGCCAGGGCCTCGGAACGGTTCAGGTACATCTCGCCAAGGCGGATCATGACGTAGTTGTCGTCACCGCTCTCCACGCGGCTGTACTTGCTGAAGTACGTGCCGTTCTGGTCCTGCGTGAGCGTGCCGCCCTTGCGCTCCGTGTCGCCCACGGAGTTGAAGGCGTTGATCAGCCCCGTCGACGGCGAGAACGACTGGCGCCCCTGCGGGTTGAGCCAGAAGGCCAGCGCGTTGGCGTCGTTCACCGTGTACTGCACCTCGAAGATGGACTCCGAGCTGTTCTTGTTGCGCCAGATGCCTGCGAAGTCGTCCACGAGCGAGTACTCCCCGCTCTCGATGACGTCCGTGGCAAACGCCGCGGCCTCGGCCCAGTCGCGGGTCTCCAGGTTCAGACGCGACAGCAGCGCCGTCGCGGCCCCGAAGGAACCACGGCCATTGAAGGGCTCCTCGCCCAGCGCGGCGGCGGCGGCGCGCAGGTCCGCCTCGGCGAACGCGTAGACCTGGGCCTGCGTGCTCTTGGCGATCTGCACCTCTTCCGGCGTCGGGATCTCGCGGGTGGGCTCCGTGACCAGGGGCACACCGCCGAACCACCGGCCCAGGATGAAGTACATGTAGCCGCGGACAAAGCGGGCTTCGCCCCCCAGCTCCGCCTTCTCGGCCGCGCCAATCTCCACCGTCTCCAGCGCCGCCAGCACGTTGTTCGCGCGGTCGATGCCGATGTAGGCCGAGCGCCAGATGCCGGCGACCGCCGTGTTGGTGGGCAGGACGTTGCGGTTGACGACTTCACGGTCGCTCGAGTACGTCCCCGAGAACGTGGAGCCGTCCGCGTACAGGTCCGGGAAGATGACCTGGTTGCGGGTAAAGTCACGGCCGTTGTCCTGGAACGCGTCGTACAGGCCGTTCACGGCAACCCGGATCTCCTCCGGGCTGTCGAGCGCCTCTTCCGACGGCACGTTGGACCGCGGCTGCGTGTCCAGGGGGCTGTCGCAGGCGGCCATGGAGGCCGCCGCGAACAGTCCGAACGCAAGGTTCTTGAGCTTCATCATTTCATTCCTCCCTCTCACAGGCCCACGTCGACGCCGATCGAAATCGTGCGCGTCTGCGGAAGGGTGTAGAAGTCATAGCCACGGGTAACGGGGTCGCTCCCGGTGAAGTTGACTTCGGGGTCAAAGCCCGAGTAGTCCGTCCAGGTGACCAGGTTCTGGCCCTGGGCGTACACGCGCAGGCTGTTGAAACCGATGCGGCCCGACATGCGCGCGGGCAGCGTGTACCCGAGCACCACGTTCTTCAGGCGGACGTACGAGCCGTCCTCCACGAAGGCCGACGAAGCGCGCGCGTTGGTGTTCACGTCGTCCAGCGTCACGCGCGGGTGCGTGCCGTCGGGGTTGTCTTCCGAGTACCGGTCCAGCACGTACGTCCGCAGGTTGTCGCCCGACGCCGGGTTGTCGTAGTAGAAGCGCATCCCGTTGAACGTCTCGTTGCCCTGCGAGAACTGGAAGAACGCCGTCAGGTCCACGCCCTGGAAGCGGAGGTTGTTGCTCCAGCCGCCCTGGTAGTCCGGCCACGGCGAACCGATGTTGGTGCGGTCGGCCGAGTTGATGATGCCGTCCGGCTTGCCCGTGAGCTTGCCGTCGGGGCCGAACGAGTCGATGTCGCGGAAGCGGAGGTCGCCCAGGCTGGTGCCGGCGTTCTGGAACGCCAGCCCGGCCGCGGCGCAGCGCGCGTTGCGGTTGGCCGACGTCTCCTGCGCGTTCAGGCGCTGGCAGATCTGCGCCTGGTCGCGGAACAGGCCGTCCGCCACGTAGCCGTAGAAGAAGCCAAGCGGCTGGCCTTCCTCGATGCGCACGCTGCTCGACAGGCCCAGGGGAATGGGCTGGTTGTTGTACAGCTCCGTGACCTTGTTGCGGTTGGTGGAGACGTTGAACTCCGTCGTCCAGCTCAGCCCGTTGGGGGCCGAGTTGCGCACCAGCTGCGCACGCAGGGCCAGCTCCATGCCCGTGTTGGTCATGGCGCCGATGTTCTCCGTCACGCCGGCAAAGCCGGTGGAGCGGGGCAGCGGGCGGGCCAGCAGCAGGTCCGTGGTGTTCTTGCGGTACCAGTCAAAGCTCACGCCCAGGCGGTCGTCGAACAGGCCCAGGTCGCCGCCGATGTTGAGCTGCGTGGTCTTTTCCCAGCTCAGGTCGGGGTTCGGCAGCTGCGCCGGCGCGATGCCGCCGCGGTCGCCGTACGCCGCGCCGCCCGTAAACAGGCCCAGCGAAGCGAAGTCGCCCAGCCCCTCCTGGTTGCCCGTAAGGCCGTAGCTGGCGCGCAGGGCAAGGTCGCTGAAGGTGGTGCCGCCGCCCGGAAGGCTGCTCAGGCCGGGACGAAGGAGCACCGACGCCGACGGAAAGAAGCCCCAGCGGTTGGACTCGCCGAAGCGCGTGGAGCCGTCCGCGCGGAAGTTCAGCGTGGTCGTGATGCGGTCGGCCCACGTGTGCGTGGCGCGGCCGAAGAACGAGCCCAGGTTGTACTCCGTGGGGCCGTCGCCGCCGCCCGAGATCACCGCCGCCGAGTTCAGGAAGCGGAACTGGTCCGTCGAGAAGCCCGAGCCCGACACGAAGTTGAACTCGCTGTCGTTGTCCTCGTAGCTCGCGCCCACGACGCCCGTGAACGAGTTCGCGTCGTTGACGTCCACGTCCCAGTTAAGGGTGCCCTCGGCCAGGACCTTGGACGCATACGAGTTGCCCGTGATGCCCGTGCCCGTGGGGGCGCCGGGCGGGATGTCCGGCGTGTTGTACAGGTACGAGCGGTTGCTGTACTGGTCCACGCCGGTGTTCAGGCGGGCGCTCAGCCAGTCGGTCAGCTGGTAGTTGGCGAACGCGTTGGCCAGCACGCGCAGGCCGCGCTCCTCGACCTGGTTCTCGCGCAGGTACACCGGGTTGATGTAGATGTCACCCGGGTACAGCTCGCCGTCGGCGCCGCGCACCGGCTCGATGGGGGCCGCGGCGATGGCGTTGGCGAAGGGCGAGTAGATGTTGTTGTCCGACGCCGAGCGGTCGTTGTCCGAGCGGGTAAGGCCGATGCTGGTGCCCAGCGTCAGCTTGTCGGACACCGAGTAGTCCAGGTTCAGGCGGCCGTTCAGGCGCTCGTACGCCTGCGGGGACACGATGCCGTCCTGCTGCAGCCGGCTGCCGCTCACGAAGTAGCGGGTGCGCTCCGTGCCGCCGCTGATGGAGCCGAACAAGCTGGCCATCCCGGCCGGGTTGATCACCTCGTCCAGCCAGTCGGTGTCCGTGGCGCCGGACGTGTCCAGGTTGGCACCAAGGGCGTCGTTGTAGTAGTCGAACAGCGTTTCGTACCCGATCTCCTGGTAGCCGTCGTTCGTCCACGCCTCGTTGTACAGCTCCAGGTACTGCGCCGCGTTGGTGAACTCCGGGATGCGCCAGGGGCGCTGGTCGGCGTACCACGCGTTGAAGCGGATCTCCGGGCGCTCCGCGGCGCGGCCGCGGCGGGTGGTGATGAGCACCACGCCGTTGCTGGCGCGCGAGCCGTAGATCGCCGCCGCCGAGGCGTCCTTCAGGACCTCGATGGACTCGATCTCGTTGGGGTTCAGGTCCGCCAGGGCGTCGACGTTCTGGCCACCCAGCGACCCCGACACGGCCGAGAAGTCACCCGTGATCGCCGGCACGCCGTCGATCACGTACAGGGGCTCGTTGCCCGCCGAGATCGACGAGGCGCCGCGCACGCGGACCGAGATGGCCGAGCCCGGGGTGCCCGAGTTCTGCGACACCTGCACGCCCGCCACGCGGCCCTGCAGGACCTCGCTGATGGTCGGGGTGGGCAGGTCGGCCGCCACCTCGGCGGGACGGATGGAGGCAATGGCGCCACCGGCCGCGTTGCGGCGCTCCGTCTGGCCGTAGCCGATGACCACCAGCTCGTCCAGGCCCAGCACGTCCGGCGAAAGCGTGAAGGCCACGTCCACGGGCTGCGCGCCCACGGTGACCACGCGCGTGCCGGCGGTGAAGCCGATGCGGGCGGCGCGCAGGGTGCGCTGTCCGGCCGCGACGTTGTTGATGACGAAGCGTCCCTGCTGGTTGGTGACCACCGTGAGGTTGGTGCCCACCACCGAGACCTGCACCCCCTGCAGCGTGTTGCCCGAGCCCTGCTCGGTCACCGTGCCGCGGATGGTGCCTCCTTGCGCGAGGGCCACCACGGGCGCGAGCGCCACGGTGAGGGCCGCCACAAGCAGCGTACGAAGTGTTTTCATCCTGCGTTCTCCGGGTTCAACGTCGACCTCTCGCATAGAGACCGGCGAAAACTTGACCTGCACCGACTTCAGACTCTCTTTTTTTGCCCCGCACTCCGCGCCCCCGCGCACGGGCCGCGAATGCGGATTGTCGCCGCTCCTGTCGCTCCTCGATGGATGCGCGCGTCCCCTGAAAAACCGTCCGCCGGCATGGGGCCGAACGGGCGTTCGATCGACCCTCGCGCTTTGCTGCTGGCGAGGGGCTGAACGTGAATGCGGGCCGTTACACCCTGACCGGCCCTCCTTACTACGTTTGTGCAGGCGAAATCATGACGCCTGCCGCACAAGGCGGCGAACTTCGCGGCGCGTCGACGGGCGTTTCTGCCCTCAGGACAGCGATAGGCCGGAACGCCGTGTGCGCTCCAGCTTGCCCGGGATGCGTGCCGGGGCGGGGCGCCGGGTTGCCGGGGCATCCGCCAAAGTACGAAGCTTGCCTGCCAAGGCCATCCAATGATGTTGCACGGCGTGGGGTGCGCCGCGCAAGGGTTTTCCGAAATGCACGGATTTAACCAAAAAGTAACCGATGAGGCTAAGCCGCGCAAGCCACAGCCCTTACATGCCGGCCGGCCCGCGCGGCCCGGGGGCGCCGTGACCGGGGCGTTCTTCACCTTCCACACCACCCACCACGCGCTGTGGGCGGAGGAGGTGGCGCGCGACGCCGGCATCCCCGCCGAGGTCGTCCCCGCCCCGCCCGCGGCGCGGGCGCGGTGCAACCTGGCCCTGGAGGCGCTGCCGGACGACGCGGAGCGCCTTGCCGGCACCCTCGCGGCGGAGGGCGTCCCCCACGGCCGATGGAGCCCACCGGACTGAATCCGCTCCCGGACGTAGTCACGCGTGTCCCCGCGCCGCAGAAACAAGGACAGCGGAGTCCCGGAAACTGTTGGCGCCGGCTTTTCAGCGTGAAAAAAAGCGCGATCGCGGCAATCTGGCTGATACGGGAGCAGCCTTCTCGCGGCTCCTCGGATCGAACCAAAGGTAGGGAGGCGACGGAACCCCAAGCGTTCCCCGCGTCCTCTGCGTTCTTCTCCGCGCCCCATGCGTGCACGGCCGGAGAGGCCGGCTCTCCCCGCAGATCGGGCTCCCCTCCACCCTGCGCCTGACGCAATCCTGCCCGTGCGTCCGGAATCATCGCCTCGGGCTGCACGCCGCGCGTTTCACGGCACGCGCGTTTCACGGCAGAGGACGCAGAGGTAAAACGATGAGGACGCAGGGGACGATCAGGGGCTGGGACAGCCGCCTCTTCCGCGGATCCGTCGTCAGCTCTCCATTCCGCGTTCGCCTTCGCCGGGATCGAAGTCTGGGCCGCCGTCGAGGTCATGGTCGTCCCGGGGCCCCTCATCGTCCATCTCCGGGGCGTCGGAGCGGGAGGCGGACTGCGGGGGCGTGCCGCCCTGGGCCACGGCGCCCCAGGCGGTGAAGACGTCGCTCAGCCAGTCGTAGATGGTGGTCAGCGTGCCCTGCAGCCGCTCCATGGCCTCGGCGCGCTCCGGCGCGGGCAGGGTGAGCGCGTCGCGGATGCGCAGGGCGCACCCCTCGGGATCGTACGGGTTGATGAGCATGGCATCCGCCATCTCCTCCGCCGCGCCGGCGAACTCGGAGAGCATGAGCACGCCGTTGCGGTCCACCTGGCTGGCGACGTACTCCTTGGCCACCAGGTTCATCCCGTCCTGCAGCGAGCTGATGATGCACACGTCCGCCAGCCGGTACAGCACGGCCAGCCGCTCCACGGGCAGCGACTGCTTGACCAGGTGGATGGGCCGCCACGCCGCCGTCCCGAAGCGCTCGTTGATCTCGCGCACCTGCCGGTCGACCTTCTGCGACAGGTCGTCGTAGGCCTCGATGTCGCTGCGGCTGGGGACGGCCACCTGGATGAAGGTGAAGCGCTCGCGGTACTCCGGGTACCGGTCCCACAGGAACTCCAGCGCCTTGAACTTCTCCGGCAGCCCCTTGCTGTAGTCCAGGCGGTCCACCCCCACGCCGATCATCCCGCCCCGCGGCGCGTACCGGTCGCGAAGGCGCTGCATCTGCGCCTCCACCCCCTCCGCCACGGCCGCCTCACGGAACTGCTCCACGTCGATGGAGATGGGGAACGCGCCCACGTGGCAGGTGTGGCCGTCCAGCGTGGCCGTGCGCGCCTGCCAGTCCACCTCCGCCCCGGCCAGCCGGCGGGCGCAGCGCAGGAAGTTGTCGGCGTGCATGGGGAGGTGAAATCCCATCAGGTCGTTCGACAGCAGCCCGCGCAGCAGCGAGCCGGCCTGCGGCGCCAGGCGAAAGACGTCGAACGGGGGGAACGGGATGTGCCAGAAGTGCGACAGCGTCAGGTCCGGCCGCTGGGCGCGGATGAGCCCGGGGGCCAGGGCCAGGTGGTAGTCCTGGATCCAGACGGCGGCCTGCTTGCCCCGCACCTCCTCCAGCACGGCGTCGGCAAAGCGGCGGTTCACGCGGCGGTAGCGCTCCCAGTAGCGGCCGCGGACGCGGGTCAGGTCCGGCCGCAGGTGGCACAGGGGCCAGAGAAACTGGTTGCTGTACCCCAGGT
>DASQZE010000368.1:0-6281 GCA_035638875.1 Longimicrobium sp. | reverse complement strand
ACCGCGTCCCGCCCCGGCTCCGGCCGCCGCACCATCTGCCACGCCGGCTCCGGCTGCGCCGGCTCCGGCTGCGCCGGCGTCCGGCCGCTCGCCCTTCGGCGCGTCGGACCCGGCGGCAAAGGCGCGCCGGCTGGCGCGTGCGCTCGTGTCCGACATCGTCACGTACCATCCCGAGCGGCGGGACAAGTCGCTGGCGGACGGCACGATCAAGCGCGAGTTCATGGACGAGATCAAGAAGAGCTGGGAGGAGTACGTGGGCCAGGTGGGCACCGAGACGGCCCGGAGCACCCCGCACTTCCGCGACGCGCTGAACGAGATCCTCGCCAGGGGGCAGAGCATTTTCTGAAGTGCGTTAGTGCGCAAGTGCGTTAGTGCGGGAGTGAACGGGACTTCGCGGGGGACCGGGTCCTTCGCATGTGTACGATCCACTGACGCACTGACGCACTCACGCACTTCCGCACTCTCAGAGGAACGCATACATTCCCCGCGGTTTACCAAGCTCATGGGGCCGTCCTCCCGGGCGGCCCCATTTCGTTGTCGTAATACAAACCGGAAAACGCACTGCCGATGAGCACCGACCTTCGTTCGGACCTGGACACGTACCGCAGCCGGCTCGACGAGCTGGGGAGGTTTCTTTGACCTCGGTGCACGCACGGAAAAGCTGAAGTCGCTGGAGTCGCGCATGGAGAACCCGTCGTTCTGGAACGACGGTGAAAAGGCACGCGAGGTCATCGCCGAAGTCAACCAGCTCAAGGGGTGGACGGAGCCCTGGCAGCGCATGTCGGCCAAGGTCACGGACCTGGGCGAGATGCTGGAGCTGCTGGAGATGGAGCCCGACGCCGGGCTGTCCGAGGACCTGGAGCGCGAGGTCGAGGCCATCGGCCCCGCGCTGGAGGAGCTGGAGCTCAAGAACATGCTCCAGGGCCCCGACGACCACCGCGACGCGCTGGTGACCATCCACCCCGGCGCCGGCGGCACGGAGAGCCAGGACTGGGCGGAGATGCTGCTGCGGATGTTCACCCGCTGGGGCGAACGCAAGGGCTTCGAGGTGGAGCTGCTACACCTGCAGGAGGGTGAAGAGGCGGGGATCAAGGACGCCACGCTGGAGATCCGCGGGCAGTACGCGTACGGGTTCCTCAAGGCGGAGCGCGGTGTGCACCGGCTGGTGCGCATCTCGCCGTTCGACAGCGCGGCGCGGCGGCACACGTCGTTCGTCTCGGTGTTCGTGTACCCGTCGGTGGACGACACCATCGAGATCGAGATCCGCGAAGAGGACATCGAGATGGACGTGTACCGCGCGTCGGGCGCGGGCGGGCAGCACGTCAACAAGACGTCGTCCGCCGTGCGGCTGCGGCACCTTCCGTCCGGCATCGTGGTGGCGTGCCAGCAGGAGCGGTCGCAGCACAAGAACCGCGCGACGGCCATGAAGATGCTCAAGGCCGGCCTGTACCAGCGCGCGCTGGAGGAGCAGGAGAAGGAAAAGGCAAAGCTGGAGAACACCAAGACGGACATCGCATTCGGCAGCCAGATCCGTTCGTACGTGTTCCAGCCGTACACCATGGTGAACGACCATCGCACGGAGCTCAAGATCCCCGACGTGCAGAAGGTGATGGACGGCGACCTGGACCCCTTCATCCACGCGTACCTGCGGCAGTACGGGGCCGTGCACTCCGATGAGTGACGAGACCACCGCCCTCCCCGCCGAGACCGCGGGGGGGGACGAGCGTGTGGTCGCGGACCGGGTCGCCAAGCTGGCCCGCCTGCGCGAGCGCGGCGTGGAGCCGTTCGCCTACTCGTTCAATCCCACGCATTCGGCCGCGGAGGCGCTGGATGCCTTCGCCGCGCACGAGTCCGCGAATGCGGACGCGGAGATGCAGGCGCAGGTGCGCGTGGCCGGCCGCATCGTCAGCAAGCGGGTGATGGGCAAGAGCACCTTTGCCCACCTGGCGGACCGGACGGGCAAGATCCAGCTGTACCTGCGGGTGAACGACCTGCCGGATTCGTACGACGTGCTCGATCTCATCGACCTGGGCGACTGGGTCGGCGCGGAGGGCACGCTCTTCCGCACGCGGACCGGCGAGGTGTCCGTGAAGGTCGCCTCGTTCCAGCTGCTGGCCAAGTCGCTGCGCCCCCTGCCCCTGGGCAAGGAAGAGACGGACCCGGAGACGGGCGAGCGCCGCGTCCACAGCGGGTTCACGGACGTGGAGGCGCGCTACCGCCAGCGGTACGCGGACCTCGCGGTCAATCCCGAGGTGCGCGACACGTTCGTCCTGCGGGCCAAGGTCGTGCGCGCGCTGCGGCAGTTCCTGGACGACCGCGGCTTCGTGGAGGTGGAGACGCCCGTGCTGCAGCCGCTGTACGGCGGCGCGCTGGCCCGGCCGTTCACCACGCACCACAACGCGCTGGACATGCAGCTCTACCTGCGCATCGCGGTGGAGCTGTACCTCAAGCGCCTGATCGTGGGCGGCATGGAGCGGGTGTACGAGATCGGCAAGAACTTCCGCAACGAGGGGCTGAGCCGCTTTCACAACCCCGAGTTCACCATGCTGGAGTTCTACGCCGCGTACATGGACTACGAGGACGTGATGCGGCTCACGGAAGAGCTGCTCGTCCACGTGGTGGACCAGGTGTGCGGCGGCGGGCCACTGGTCTTTGGGGGGAACGAGATCCGCTTTACGGCGCCCTTCGCCCGCTTCAGCATGTACGACGCGCTGCGGCAGATCGGCGGCGTGGACGTCGTCGCGCTCGGCGAGGACGGAATGCGCACGGAGGTCCGCAAGCTGGGCTTCAGCGCCGAGGAGGTCGGGACGATGGGGCGGGGCAAGCTCATCGACGAGCTGTTCGGCGCCCTCGTGGAGCCGAAGCTCGTCCAGCCGACGTTCATTACCGACTATCCGCGCGAGATGTCGCCGCTGGCCAAGGCCAAGCGCGGGGACCCGGAGCTGACGGAGCGCTTCGAGCTGATGGTGGCGGGCAAGGAGCTGCTGAACGCGTACAGCGAGCTGAACGATCCCATCGACCAGCGCGAGCGCTTCGAGGCGCAGACGCGGCTGGCCCTGGCGGGGGAGGAAGAGACGCAGCCGCTGGACGAGGACTTCCTGCGCGCGCTGGAGTACGGGATGCCGCCCACGGGGGGCTTCGGGATGGGGATCGACCGGTTGATGATGATCCTTTCCGGGCACCCGTCCATCCGCGACGTGGTCCTGTTTCCCTCCATGAGGCCGGAATGAGGAACCGCGGGTTACGGGTTACAGGTTACAGGGGACGGGGAACGGCGGTCCGGATGACACCGGCCTGCTATTCCCTATTCCCTATTCCCTATTCCCTGCAGTTTGACGGGGCCCCCCGATGATGCTGGAATGGCGCATCGCGCGCCGGTACCTGTCCAGCCGCCGGGGCACGCGCTTCCTGTCGCTCATCACCCTCATCGCCATCGGCGGCGTGTCGGTGGGCGTCACGGCGCTCATCGTGGTCACGGCGGTGATGAACGGGCTGCAGACGGAGCTGCGCAAGGGGATCCTGGGCGTAAATCCGCACGTGTTCGTCCTCACCTACGGCGAGGGGATGCGGATGGAGCGCTGGGAGGGGCCCCTGCAGCAGACGCGGCGCGTGGAGGGCGTGGTGGCCGCGGCCCCGTTCGTCCACACGGAGGTGGGGCTGCGCAACCGCGGCGGCTACCCCGAGGCGGCCGTGCTGCGCGGCATCGACGTGTCGCAAAAGGGCACGGAGGCCACGGACATCCCCCGCATGCTGCGCGAAGCCCGCATTCGCCTGGACCGTTCGCGGAGCGGGCTTCCCGCCATCGCCCTGGGGCAGGCGCTGGGCGCGCGGCTGGGGCTAATCCCCGGCGACACGCTGACGGTGATCTCGCTCGCCAACGCCCGGGTGACGGCCATGGGGCTCGTCCCCAAGATGGAGATGTTCGAGTACGTGGGCGGCGTGCGCACGGGGATGTGGGAGTACGACAACAAGTTCGCCTACACCTCGCTGGCGGCGGGCCAGGACCTGGCGGGGCTGGGGACGGGCGTGAGCGGGCTGGAGGCGCGGCTCACGGACCCCTACCTTGCCGCGGAGGTCTCCGCGGGGATCGAGAAGGCGCTGGGCATTCCGTACCGCACGGACAACTGGATGAACATGAACCGGTCCCTCTTTTCCGCCCTCAAGCTGGAGAAGCTGGCCCTGACCCTCATCCTGCTGCTGATCGTGATCGTGGCCGCCTTCAACATCGTGAGCACGCTGGTGATGGTGGTGACGGACAAGACGCGGGAGATCGGCGTCCTCAAGTCCATGGGGATGACCTCGAAGCGCATCCTTCACCTGTTCATGATGCAGGGGCTGGTGATCGGCATCGTGGGGGCCGTCATCGGCGGGACGCTGGGCGGGCTGGTGACCTACGTGGTGGACCGCTTCAAGCTCATCAGCATCCCCGGCGAGATCTACTTCATCAGCCACCTGCCGGTGAAGATCGCCCCGCTGGACCTGCTGATCGTGCTGCTTTCCACCGTGGTGATCTCGTTTCTCGCGACGGTGTATCCAGCCTGGCAGGCGGCCCGGCTGGAGCCGGTGGAGGCCATCCGCCATGAGTAGCCCCCTTCCGTTCAGCGCGACGGATGCGCCGCGGGGCGTGGACTACGCGGCGGAGCCCTCCATCAGCGCCCGCGGCGTGAGCAAGAGCTACGTGGGCGGCGACGGCAGCCGCATCCAGGTGCTGGCCAACGTGGACCTGGACGTGCGGCCGGGCGAGCTGGTGTCCGTCATCGGCCAGTCGGGGAGCGGCAAGAGCACGCTGCTGCACGTGCTCGGCGCGCTGGACCAGCCGGACGCGGGCGAGGTGATCCTGGGCGGGCGCCGGCTGGCCACGCTCCGGGAAGACGCCCTGGCGGACCTGCGCAGCCGCAACGTGGGCTTCGTGTTCCAGTTCCACCACCTGCTGCGCGAGTTTTCGGCGCTGGAGAACGTGATGATGCCGCAGCTCATCGCGGGGACGGACGAAGGCAAGGCGCACGACCGGGCCATGGAGCTGCTGGACATGCTGGGATTGGCCGCGCGCGTGGAGCACAAGCCGGCGCAGCTCAGCGGCGGCGAGCAGCAGCGCGTGGCCGTGGCGCGGGCCCTGGCCAACCGGCCGCTGGCGCTGCTGGCGGACGAGCCGTCGGGAAACCTGGACCCGGACACGAGCGAGCGCCTGCACGACGCGCTCTTTCGCGTGTGCCAGGAAGAGCGGGCGGCGATGGTGCTGGTGACGCACGACCTGGGGCTTGCCGCGCGGGCGGACCGCGTCCTGCGGCTGCACGGGGGACAGCTGGTGAACGTGGGTCCGGAGGTCGCCGGGCCCGCCGCGGGGGAGTAGAAAGGCCGATCCGACATGCTGTGCGAGAACTGCGGGAACCACGAGGCGGCCATCCACCTCACCCAGATCCAGAACAACGAGATGACCACGCGCCACCTGTGCGAGGTGTGCGCGGAGTCCCTGGGCCTGAGCTCGGGGCAGCCCGCCAATGCGCCCCTGGCGGACTTCATCGCGCAGATGGGCAAGTCCATGGCGGCGGAGACGGTCACCGCGGCGGGCACCTGCCCCAGCTGCGGGCTCACCCTGGCGGACTTCAAGCGGACGGGGCGGCTGGGGTGCGCCCGCTGCTATTCCGTGTTCGACACCAGCCTGCGGGGGCTGCTGCGCAAGCTGCACGGCGGCACGCAGCACAGCGGCAAGGTGTACCTGCCGCCGGACCCCACGGAAACGGACCGCACCGCCCGGGTGGTGAGCCTGCGCCGCAGCCTGGCGCGCGCCGTAGAGGCCGAGGACTTCGAGCGGGCCGCGGCACTCCGCGACCAGATCCGCCGGCTCGAAGCCGGCCAGGAGGTGTGACCGTGGCCAACGAGTTCCTGGGCGCCGTTCCCGATGCCGGCCTGGCCTGGCTCCGGGCCGACGGGCCCCACAGCGACATCGTCCTGTCCACGCGCATCCGCCTGGCGCGCAACCTCCAGCATTTTCGCTTCGGCACGCGGGCGGAGCCGGACGACCGCCGCGAGGTGCTGCGCCTGACGCTGGACGCGGCGGGCAACGCGCCGGCCCTGGGGAGCGGGCGGCAGGTGGTCGTCTCCGAGCTGGCGCAGTCGGAGCGGCAGCTGCTCCTGGAACGTCATCTCGTCAGCCGCGAGCTCATCGGCGGCACGGGGCACCTGGCCCCCTCGCACACCGCGCTGCTCATGGCGCCCGGCGAGGCGCTTAGCGTGATGGTGAACGAGGAAGACCATTTGCGCCTGCAGAACATCGTGGGCGG
>DASQZE010000367.1:0-17647 GCA_035638875.1 Longimicrobium sp. | reverse complement strand
GACGTGACGGAACGCATGGCGAAGCTGTGGCCGGAGGAGGCTCCTGGCCGTGTGGGGCGGGCATCGTGAGCCCCCCCGGAAGTCCCCCGGCCGGCGGGGCGGAGCCGCGCGCCACGATCTACGACCCGGAGTAGCGGGATGCGCGCAGCACCAGACCTGGGGGGACGACGACCGAATTGGAAAGCGATCTGCATAGGGTGGTGGGCCGGACATCCGGACTTCTCACGCAGAGGGCAAGCGCCGTGAACGCAACGGACTACATTGACGTGAACGATCTACCCTTCACGGAAGACGAGTTCTTCCGCGCGCTGGCGATGCTGGGAGACGAGCAGGAGGCTCGCGACGCGGCGCACGACTTGGCAGAGACGTTGGCGGGGGGTGCGTATGATGGGGGGTGGTCCGTCAGCGACGAGGTGTTCGCGGCGATGGCCCTGCTGTCGGACGACCTGCGGCAGCGCGTGGAGGCGTACAAGCGCTCTGACTGGGAAGGCATACGCCGGGCGGAAGTCTACGCCGCGAGGGGCTCCCCCCCCGGCTCCGATCCAACCCCGTCCGCCCTGCGAGCGGCAGACGAGGAGCGCGCGAGGCACGTCGCGGATTGGGAGCAGGGATGCGCTGCGCTTGCGGATTGGGTGTGGCGGCGGCAGGCAGGCGAGCCGGTGGGTGATGAGCCGCCGCCGGGGCAGGTGGAGGGGGCGGAATAGCCTTCTGTCGGGTGGCGGTTTCACTCACGGCGGGCGGGCGGGGGGCGTCGTGTCCGTGGGTGTCAACGTCGTTGCGGCGAAGCGGCGAACTCATACCCAATCTCGGGCTTCCGTGTGCATTCCAATCAAGATGCACCACCCGGCGGACGGGGAGACAAACAGAGCGGACGCGGAGGAGCAGAAGGGTGCTCCGCGTCCTTTCTTTATTCCTCCGCGTCCTCCGCGTGTTTGTATTTCCCACCAGTCCACAGACGATCACTGAACGTGGCAGCATTCGCTCCGCCGTCGCAAACCGCCTCACACAGGGGGCACCGTGAGCATGGCAAGGCTCGTTCTGCGGGCAGTAGCCAGAGACGGGGCAAGGGCATGGAGGGCGGCCTCCACGTCCGACTGCAGGACGTGCGGGCTGGGCTCCCGGAGCACCGCGCCGATCTCCTCCTCCAGCATGACGAACTCGCGCGAAACCGAGTCCGCCGTCCACCCCAGCCGGGCGCGCTGGTCCCCGTGAAGCTTGCTCGCGAGCCGCAGGATCTCCGTGCCGTCCTGCAGGAGGCGGGTGCCATCTACCAGGGCGCCGTTCGGGATCACGAGCGCCTGCGCCAGGCACGCCACCAGGGTGCAGGTGTGAACCTCCAGGTCCGCATCGCCCAGGCTCCCCACGTTGGGAATGCCGGGATCCGAACGCAGGCGGTCCACCAGCCGCAGCCGCACGCGGTCGCTCCGGGCGTGGAGCAGCGTTCCCACCCGGCCCAGCGCGGCGGTTCCCTCGTCCGCCCCCGCCGCGATCCGGTCGATCAACGCCTCCACCAGCGCGAACTCGAACGGCTTCACCACCACGGGAACGCCGCACTCCGCCAGCAGCCGCTCGGCATCGGGGCTCGCGGCGTCGCCCGTGAGAAAGATGAGGCGGCGGTCCAGCCCATTCCCCTGGCCGCGCAGCCTTTCCAGGAGCTGGGCACCCCCCAGGCCGGGCATGCGCAGGTCCGAGAGGATCACGTCGTACTCCGCGCCGCCGCGCCCCGCCTCTTCGATGCACGCCAGCGCCGCCGTGCCCTCCGCGGCTTCGTCCACGCCGTGCCCCCGCTTGCGCAGGTAGCGGACGAGCATCCGCCGCACCGCTTCTTCGTCGTCGACCACGAGAATGCGCAGCGTGCGCCTGGCCGCGAGCGCGGGAGGATAGCCAGCGGCGGCCGGCACCGCGGCCGGCGCGCCGCCGGGGGCGAGCGGCAGGACGAGGGTAAAGCGGGCCCCGCTTCCCAGCTCGCTCTCCACCCGGATCTCTCCCCCGTGCTCGGCAACGATGCCGTGGACCAGCGACAGCCCCAGCCCCGTCCCCTCGCCCGGCGGCTTGGTGGTCCAGAACGGATCGAAGATGCGTTCCAGGTCGGTTTGGGCGATCCCGGGGCCCGTGTCCTGGACGGAGAGGGAGACGGTGCCCCGGTCCGAGTGCGTGCGGATGGTCACGGTGCCGGTCCCCGCACCGCCGGCAATGGCCTGCTCGGCGTTGAGCACCAGGTTGAGCACCACCTGCTCCAGGCGCCCCGTGTCCGCCAGCACCCGCCCGAGGTCGGGGTTGAGCTCCTCCACGATGTCCACGTTGCGCGTGGTCAGCGAATAGCGCCGCACCCGCAGCACGTGCCGGACGACCTCGTTCAGGTCCACCGATGTCCGGGGCAACGCATCCTGTTCCAGGGATTGGCGCGCCAGGCGCCGGAGGTCCGCCACGATCCGGGCCATCCGGTCCGCCTCGCGGTGGATGGTCTCCAGGTTCTCGTGGTCCTCCACCGAGTGCGGGTCCATCAGCATCAGGTGGCTGAGCCCCTTGATGGCCGAGAGCGGGTTATTGAGCTCGTGCGCCACCCCGCCCACCAGGGTGCCCACGCTCGCCAGCCGCTCGGCCCGCCGCAGCTGCCGGGACTTTTGCTGCTCCTCGGTGATGTCGCGCACCAGCCCCAGCACCGCGGGCTGGTCCGTTCCCGTCCGGCGAAACGGGACCTTGAGCGTCTCGTGGATGCGATGGACCCCGTCCGGGCCCGTGCGCGAATCGGCCGGCATGAACTTGGGCTCGCCGGTGCGCATGACGTCCAGGTCATCAAGCCGGTGTCGTTCGGCCTCGGGCGTGTTCACGCCCAGCTCCTGGTCCGTCTTTCCCACCAACTCCTCCGGCGTGGTGCCGCACGCCAGCGCCATGGCCTGGTTCCCGACGATGTAGCGCCCTTCCTCGTCCTTCACGAAGAGCAGGTGCGGCACCACGTCGATCATCTGGCGGAGCTGCCGGCGCTGGTCCTGGAGGGCTTCCTCGGCCTCCTTGCGCTCGGTGGTGTCCACCATAAGCCCCTGCCAGTACAGCGCGCGGCCCGTGGAGTCCCGCACGAAGCGGCCGCGGTCGTGCAGCCAGCGGACGCCGCCGTCGCGCCCCACCACGCGGTACTCCGCGTCGGTCGCCTCCCCCGCCGCAAAGGCGGCCTGCGTACGCGCCAGCACCCAGTCCCGGTCGTCCGGGTGCAGGACGCGGATCCACAGGTCGGGCGACAGCAGCCACTCGTCCACCGCGTAGCCCAGCGTGGCGATGGTGGGGCTCACGTAGATGGCGGCGTACGGCGGCTGGGGCTCGGCCACGTACACGATCACCGGAAGCTCTTCCACCAGGCTGCGGTACCGCTCCTCGGCCTCCTGCAGCGCCCGCTGCGCCTCGCGCAGGTGAAAGATCTCCTGCCGCAGCTCCACCTGGCCCTGCACCGCGGTGGCCAGGCCCCCCAGCAGGTCGATCTCGTCCTCCGTCCAGTGCCGGGGTTCCGCGGCAAGAACGCACAGGGTGCCGATGGGCTCGTGCTGGGCGAAGAGCGGGATCCCCAGGTAGGCGCCGATCCCCAGCTCCGTGGTGGCCAGGTTGTCACGCACGAGCTCGTGGGTGCGGGCGTCGTCCACCACGAACGGCCGCCGCGTCACGAGCGTGTGCTTGCAGAACGAATGGGAGAGCGGTGTCTCGCGGGCCGAAGCAACCGGTTCGGGCAGGCCGACGGAGCTCTTGAAGAACTGCCGGTTCTCGTCGACCAGGGAGACGAGGGCCATGGGCGCATGGAGCACGCGCGCGGCAAGCGCGGCGAGACGGTCGTACGCGGGCTCCGGCGGGGTGTCCAGGAGGCCGGTTTCGCGTACCGCCTGCAGCCGCCGCGGGGAGCGGATGGCGGCGTCGGTGCTGGTGGGCTGGAGGTTTGACATGGGTCGCCGGCGCGGGTTACCCACCCGCGTCCTGCGGAAGGGGGTGCACGATCTCGGCCCCGCACGCGGGTATCCAGCAGCTGCCGGGGCGAAAGCTCCATCGTTTGCGCTCCGGGACGGCCGCAATTCACGTGCCTTAAATCACACCGAAAGCGCCATTTACTGGACGAGATGGCCGGGACAACCACCTCGCGCGGCGGACGCGTTCGGCGTGCCGTGTGCCGGGGAAGACCGCCCGGCAAACCGCTATCGTCGATGGGCTCAGCGGAGCGGCCCGGGGTTGCGACGGAGGGCGGGGACTCTCCGGGCGAGATGCCCCATCCGTGCGGAAAACCGTTCTGCGGGAGGTCAGGCAGCGTGTTGATCCGCCGGACGATCGTTTGGAGCAGGATTCCGGACCGGGCACGCAGCTTGCGGCAGACTTAACCCCATGGCACACCGCGAGTTCACCGACGTGAAGGGGCTGCTCTGGGCGGTTTGGGACGTCCGGCCTTCCATCAGCACCGACGGCGTATCGCCGCCGGGCATGCTCCTGGGCGAAGACGCGTCCCAGGGGTGGCTCGCGTTCCAGTGCGGCAACGAGCGCCGCCGCTTCTACGCGCCGCCCGACGGCTGGGAATCGTTCACGGACGCGCAGCTCGCCAAGCTCTGCCATCACGCCGTAACGGTGGGCCCCTCGCGCTGACGGAAAACGCGCGCCCGGCAATCCTGGATCCAGGTGCCGGGGCACGATCCGCATCGCCGTTCGATACCCGTCCCGAATGCTCCGCCCGCACTCGGAGTTCTACCGCCGCCTCACGGAGCATGCGGCGAACCGATGAGACCAGCAACAACGATCGTGCACAGAGGAACAGGGGAACTTCCGTCGTCCTCCGTTACCTCTGTTCCTCTGTGTGATTCCAATCCATTGTCGTCCGCGCAGTTCTCCGCATCATCTGCGTGATACGGCAAAACTCCGTGTGCACAACGAGGAAGTGGCCGTTCGTGCATCCGGGCCCATCCAACCCAAAACGACGGCGGCGTCACCCCACCAGGCGGTCGTGCGCGTCCGTCTCGCGAAAGGCCGCCATGGCCAGCTCCATCTCCGCCAGGTGCAGGTCGGTGGTGGTCGCGACGCGCATCAGGTGGTCCACGAAGCGCAGCTCGTCGCGCACGGGGCCAAGGCGTCGCGCCTCGTTCTCCACCCGCCTCAAGCCGTCGGCGAGCACGTCCAGGTTCGGCGCCCCCGACCGCGTCCATGCCGAAAAGGCTTCCGCCAGGCGCATGGAGATGCGGATGGACTCGAACATGGACCGGTGCAGCCCGTGACGCGCATGCAGCCACGCATGGCGCCGCGCCCGGTGCATGGCCCGCACGGTGGGATCGCCGCTGTCCTCGTCCGCGGAGATGGGGAGCACCTGCGGCCACACGTCCAGCGAATCGCGGATGCTGCGGTGAAAGCACTCCCACGAGGCCAGGGGCGCTCCCTGTCCCGCGGGGGCGGCGGCACTCGGTTCGATTGGCGGCGTTCCTTCGTCCGACATGCGGCCCGGCGGGTTGAAAAGCGAATCACGACCGACGGGAACGGGAAACTCCGATTGCGTGCTCGCCGCGGATCCCGGCGTGCGGGGATGGATCAGGACGACGGATGCGGTCCGGGGGCATCCTGCAGCCCCAGGTCGGCCAGGAACGCGTCGCCAAAGCCGATCTCCGCCAGTTCCTCGCGGCCCCACCCCTGGTTCAGCATGGCCAGCGCCTGCTCCCGGAACCACTCCTGCTGCAGGGCGGCCTCGGCGCGCAGCAGCTCCTGCTCGCGCCGCAGCCCGGTGATGTACGCGGCCAGCTCCTGCGTGCCGCGCTCCTGCTCCACCGCGAACTCCGTCGTTTCGCGCGTGCGCCTCAGGATGCGCCTGCGTAGCTCGGTAGATGCCAGCGCTCGCAACGCGCGCTCCCGGGCCTGCTCCGCGTGCTCGCGCAGCATGGCCGCCCGCTGGCGGAGCTCCACCGCGTGCAGCTGGTGAACGACCAGCTGCGAGAGGGGTTCATCCAGGGACTGGACCGTCATGATGCACCCGGGTTGAGGACTTTGGGGCGCCGCAGGGACGCTCCAGGGCTGCAACCTCGCTTCGGCCCGCCGGCCGCTTCTCCGGGATTCCACGGTGTGACGGGAACGGCGCATGCCATGCAAGGGTTGCACCGGGATGACGATCGCGTGAGCTGTTACGCGTTCGCCGGCGGTTTGGCGGGGATGTACACGGACCCGAGGAGACTTCTTGCAGGGCCATGACCTGATCGTGATCGGCGGCTCGGCGGGCGCGCTGGATGCCCTGAGCGCGCTCGTCTCCGGGCTGCCGGAAGACCTGCCGGCGGCCGTGTGCGTGGTGGTGCACCAGCCCGCGTCCGCGCACAGCCACCTGGCCGAGATCCTGGACCGGACGGGCCTCCTCGCCGCCGTCCCGGCGCAGGACGGGGCGCCGCTCCTGCCGGGCACCATCTACGTGGCCGTCCCCGACAAGCACCTGCTGGTGCGCGCCGACGGCCACGGGGGCGGGACCCTGCGCCTTGCGAACGGGCCGCGCGAGAACCGCACGCGCCCCTCTGTGGACCCGCTGTTCCGCTCCGCCGCCCTGGCGTACGGGCCGCGGCTGATCGGCGTGGTGCTTTCCGGCGCGCTGGACGACGGCACGGCGGGGCTGTGGGCCGTGCGGGACCGCGGTGGACTGGCGGTGGTGCAGGACCCCTCCACGGCCCTCGTTGCCAGCATGCCTACCAACGCGCTGAACGAGGTGGGTGCGGACCACGTGGTCCCCGCGCACGAGCTGGGGCCGCTGCTGGGCGGCCTGGCGCGCCTGCCGTCCGCGGCGCCCCCGCCCCCGGCCGCGACCGAGGCGCTGGAGGAGCTGACCCGGGAGGTGGCGATCACCGCGCTGGACGAGAGTGCGCACGCGGCCAGTCCCCGCTACGGAACCCCGTCGCGATTTGGCTGCCCGGACTGCGGCGGCGTGCTGTGGGACGCGAGCACCGTGCAGGGTGGACCCCTGCGGTTTCGCTGCAGCACCGGCCACGCGTACTCGCCCGGCAGCCTGGCCGAGGCGCAGATGCAAAGCCTGGAGGCCGCGCTGTGGGCGTCGCTGCGGGCGCTGGAGAACGCCGTGGAGCTGGCCCGCGCGCGCGGGGAGCGGGCCAGCCGGCGGGGGATGAAGGGGCTCGCGCAGCGCTACACGGTGGAGTACGAGACGGCGCAGCAGCACGCCGGGGCCGTCCGCCAGCTCCTGCGGATGGACGGCCGCTCCATGGTGGGCGCGATGGAAGGCGGTTGAGCGCCGGCGAAGCGGCCCGGGCGTGCAATGATCGGGACGGGGAGGGCCAGCGCGGACGGCGGCTGCCGGTGCTGCTACACGCGCGGTCCCGGGGATGCACCGGGGGGCGCCCCTGTCCGGCGGCGCACCCGGTGCGCCGATGCAGCTCACAGCAGAGGAAAGAACGACCGATGAAGAAGCTTCTCCTGGTCCCGGCGATGGTGGTCCTGATGGCCGCGTGCGGCGGCGGCGAAGGCGAGGGCGGCGAAGCGGCCAACGGCGCCAGCGGCGACACCATGGGCGCGGCGGGCACGACGACCGGCACCACCACCGATCCCGGCATGGGCGGCACCACCACCACCGGCACCATGGGCGACACCATGGGCATGGGCGCCGGCACCACGGGCGACACCGGCGGCATGGGCGCGGGCGGCACCGGCACCATGGACGGGACCACCGGCGGCACGACCGGCACGGGCACGACGGACGGGACGACCGGCGGCGCCGCGGGCACGGCCACCACGCCCTGATCCGGGCGCGCTGATCCGCACGCAGGAGCCCGCCGCGCGAATCGTCGCGCGGCGGGCTCTTCTTCTTTCGACAGGCGAAGCGATCGGGCGGCGGCAGGCTCCCGGCGGCGGCCCCACCGCTCGCCGAGGCTCGCGACGCGGCAAACGGCGATACTGCACCGCTCCGTTTGCGATGTTACGTTTGCGGTCGTGGAGATTGAACGGAGAAACAGTTCCGTTTGCCATGATGCCCCTCAGCCCTCATCGCGAGCACGTAGCTCATCCTCGACCCGGCGGCGAAACTCGGCCCGGCGGCGCTCGCCTTCCTCAGGTGATACTCCGAGAAGGTGCCACGCGCGCTCTGCGCAGCTATCTGACAGGTTGCCCCGCCAAACTCGTCCGCAGCCAGCACCGGCTGCCAGACGGGGTTAACGCAAAGCCCGGATACCGTTTCGCCCACGGCGGGCGGGCCCGGGCGCCGTTCCGATTGATTGCACGAATCTCATACCCTATTCCATGATTGATTGTGCATTCATGCTTAAAAGAAGCTCTCACACAGGGGGAAAGGGGTCACGGGGAGCAGTTCCAGTCTCCTCATTTCCTTCGTGGTCTCCGTCTCCCCCGTGTGCGGCAGCGGTAAACCCTCGTATGCACACATCGTGCGATCCGGTAGGGTATCCGGTTCCCCGATGGGTCGTGCACGTTTGCCTCGACGAGGGCCTCACCCGGAGGAAGCGAACCGTTTGTTCCCCGTGCCCCCTGTGACCTCCGTGTGAGACAGAAGTTGAGATCCAGGTGCACAATCAAGTGCGAGCTTCGGTATAACCGATCGCGATCAGGTGGATGATGTGCCCGGGCAGCCATCCGCCGACGCCGTCACCCTCGTGCCCCTGCCGAAAACGCGGATGCAGTCCCCGCGCCCGGCGGCAAGCGCCGCAGAACCACACGCCTGTCTCGCGACATCCTCCGGATTTTCGTCGCGCGCGCGGTCGTAACCGATCGCGATCAGGTGGATGATGTGCCAGGGCAGTCATCCGCCTCCGCCGCCGTCATCGTGCTCGTTCTGCCTCTCCCGAACGCCCGTTGTGCCTTCTCCGAAAAACGCGGATGGCCGTCCCCTCGCCGGCAGCAGCCCGTCTACCAAGGGCCTGATGCACCTGCTGGGCGCCACCTGCTCCGCATCCGGACGTCACGATCGCAACCATCCGGCACGGCAGGCTTTCCGAAGCCGCACGAGCGAGAGCGATGCGCCGCGACGGCCGATCGCGGACGCGATGAGTCGTGCAGAGGCCGGAGATCCTTGGTAGATGGATTGCGCTCGGCGGGGGACGGCATCCGCGTTTTTGCGGAGGAGGATGCGGGCCGCATGGCGCGGCACGCCGCCCGTGCACAGATCCACCTGATCGCGATCCGTAAAAGGCGGCCCTGGCCGGAAGGTCGTGCCGTAGGATGGGCCCGGACCCACCGACGCGGCGTGGAACGGGCTCAGGGCACGGGCTGAAGGATCGCGCCGGTGGCCCGGGCCTGGGCGGGGTAGAAGATCGGCCGGTCGCGCGTCCACCGCTGCCAGCCGGTGTATGCGTGCGCCTCGAAGTACACGCGCGGCGGCCGGGTCTTTCGCCAGAACAGCGTCTCGCGCGCCAGCAGGGCGTTGCCCAGCGCCGGATCGGGGGCGTAGTAGCTCGCCTCGCCGCCGGCCTCCTCGTCCGGGGGCCGCGTGCGGAACGACCACCGCGCCAGGCGCAGCGTGGTGTCCCAGGCCAGCTCCAGCGTCCCCTCGATTTGCCCCGTCCGCTCCATCCGCCCCCGCGGGCAGAACGCGATCATCATCCCCTCCGCGGCCAGCGGCACCAGGGACAGCGTGTGCGCCTCGCCGAAGTACACGCCCGTAAAGTCCTGCAGGACGCCCTGGTCCAGCGCACGGTAGTCCCAGAACGCCGTCCGCTCGCCGGCACCGCCGGCCGCGGACGTGGCGTAGCCGGACCGCCGCATCCACACGGGATCCGCATCGATCAGCGCGCCCGTCGCCCAGCCGGCGCTCACCGTACCGGCTGCGGGCTCCACCACGTCCTCCCGGCTCCCCGTGCCGCTCCGGATCTCCAGGAAGCCGAAGACGTGCACCGAGTCCGCGCCCGCCTGCCAGTAGCGGCCCCGCATCCGCTCCCACAGCGCACGCGCGCGCGGATCCTCGCGGTTGGGGCACGGCGGACGGCGCGCGGCCGTGACGGCGAGCGGTTGCAGCACCACGGGCAGCGCCGTCATCCGCACCACCAGCACCGTGTCCCCCGGCGCGAGCGGCAGGGTCCGCGTATGCAGCCCCATCCGCCGGACGGTGAGCATCCGGCCCCCCTCCCCCGCCGCCGCGCCGATCGCGAATGTGCCCTGCGCATCCGTCTCCGCCGCCGCAGCCGCCGCGACCGCCCGGGAGGAGAGCCAGAGCTCCACCACGGCGCCCGCCACCGGCCGGTCCGCCGCATCCACCACCCGCCCCCGCACCTGCGCCCCCGCCGGCAGGGCGATGGTCGGGGCGAGCAGCAGGACGACAAAGAGCGAACGGATGCGAAACGGCATGACGTCAGCCGTCCGCGAGGGAAGCCGCGGCAGGCGCGGCGGCGGACGGATGGGCGGGGAGGATGTACTTCTGCGAGAACACGCGGGCAAAGCTGAAGCCCGCCACCTGCCAGAACCACACGCTCGTCCCCAGGAACGCCACGCCCAGCCCCAGCAACCCCACGAACGAGAGCGCCAGCGCGCACAGGGCGATCCCCCATGCCCGCCAGTACGCCGCCCCGCCCTGCAGCGCGCGCGAGAGGGCGCGGACCGGGTCGTAGATCTCGCGCACGTCGAAGTCGCGGCAGTAGTGCGTCATGTAGCCGGGGATGGCCAGCGTGGCCAGCGCCAGCAGCACCCCGCCGCCCGCCATCAGCGGGACGGAATCCGTGCGCCATCCCGTCCACGCCAGCGCCCCGCCCGGCAGGTAGTAGTACACCATGCCGCCGAACGTCACCAGCCCGTGCCGAAGCAGCTGCAGCGGATCGCGCCACGAGGGCCACGCGGGGCGGCCGTGCATCATCCGGTGCACCATCACCACGCGGTGCCCCATGTTCAGCAGCCAGCCGATGAACGGCACCAGCAGCCACGCCGCCCCCATGAGCACCTCGCGCCGCGCCTCCGCCGTCTGCAGGGGGAACGCGAACGAGGTGCGCAGCGAGAGCGGCGTGCGAAGGTCGATCCCGGCCGGACCACCGGCGACGGCGGCCGGCGGGGACGCAGGGTCCGGCGAGGGAAGGAAGTCCGATGTCATGGAACGCGGCGGGAGGGTCGGCCGTCATCATCATCCGCCGCATCCCCATTTTGTCGGCGGGGAGGCGCGGCGACGGGGATGATAGCGCATCCGCCCCGCCGCCGCCCGCCTTTTCGTTCATCCGCCATCCATCAGGGCACGTAGGGAAGCACGTACGCCGAGGTCAGCCAGGGGGTGTAGTCCACGCTGCCGCTCACCCCGTCGCCGTTGGTGGCCGTGGGCCCGGAGGCGTCGCCCCACCAGTTGCCCTCCGCGTCGGTGGCGTAGGATGATGAGACCCCCGCGCCCCCGTTGTCCACCAGGTTGCAGCTGCTGATCTCCGTGCCGCCCGGAGAGCCGCTCACGACCTGGATGCCGTCCCCGACGCTCCCGCGCACCTCGCACGAGAAGATCTGCACGGTGGATGCGTCGATCTGCACGCCGTCCTCCGACGAGGCGCGGATGAGCGTGCTTTCCAGCCGCGCGTTGGCCGCGAGCTGCACCGCGGGGGCGTACGCGTTCAGGGTTGTATCCACGCGGCTGCGGCTCAGGCGGGAGCCGGTGGAAAGCAGCACGGCCGCGCGCCCCACCTGCCGGAACACCGTGCTGTCGATGACCACGCCGTGGTCCGTGTCCGTGGCCACGGCCGTGGCGTTCACGTTCACGTGCTCCAGGCGGGTGTTGGTGACGAAGCTGACGCTGGAGGGCGTGCCCTGCAGCGAGATGCCGTACCACCCCAGCGCCGGGTCGTCCGCCGTCCACAGCACCGGCGCCGCCAGCGTTCCGCGGGAGAGCAGCCGCCCGCCGCTGAAGGTGAAGCCGGCATACGGGTCGAAGAACAGCTTGGCGCCCGGCTGCGGCCGCAGCGATCCCCCGCTGCCCACCGTGGGGGTGCTCCGCACCCGCCAGGGGAGCCCCGCCGTGGCGTACGCGGCCGAGGTGAGGGTGCCGCCCGTGACGACCACCGTGTCGCGGCCGTTGCCCAGCAGCGAGTCCATCTCCGCGACGGAGCCGTACCCGCGGGCCAGGGCGTCGATGGGGATCTCCACGCCGTAGCCCCCGCTCCCCGTCACGCGCAGGGGCTGAAAGCTGAAGACGGCGCCGGAGTAGTACACCTCCAGCCCCGTGTCGCCGCTCCCCTCGATGCGGCCGCCCAGCAGCTCCACGCCGGACGTTGCCGTCACCAGCACGCCGATCCCGGCCGCGTCCAGCACCGTGGTGCGCGTGAACCGCGTACTGTCGCCCAGCACCACCGCCGGCAGGCTGCGGTAGGTGGTGGTGTCCACCCGCGAGTCGATGATGCGTGACTGGGGCGCGTACAGCGCCGCCGCGCGCCCGCTCTGGCGTATGACGGTCTGGTTCACCACCACGTCGTGCGCGTCGTCGGAGTAGACCGCGACGTTGTACACGCCCACCATCTCCACGCGGGCGTAGCCGATGGTGCTGGTGGCGCTGGGCGTTCCCGTCAGCGCGATCCCGCCCCACCCCAGCGCCGGGTCCGTGGCGGTGAGCACCACGCGCGCGGTGTCGGCGCCGCTGATGCCCACGCGTCCCCCGTCGTACGCGTAGATGCTCGAGTACGCATCGAAGCACACCAGCACGCCGGGGTTCATGCGGAGGTTGCCGCCGGACGCGACGTACAGGGTGCCGCTCACCCGGTGCGGGTTGCCGGACGCATACCACTGCTGCGTGCTGGTGACGGTGATCCAGCTGTGCGTGGTGCCGCCGCTCCCGGAGCAGAGCGGGTTCACGAGCATGGACGGCTCGCCCGGCGTGGCGGCGCGGTCCGGCTGCAGGGGCGTGTCGCCCGTGCACGCGGCCAGCGCGGCGGCCAGCAGCATCGCGGGGAGAGCCAGGGAGCGCCGGCGGAACGTGGGGCGGTCGTGCGCGTGTTCGGTCATCGCGGTCCTTTCGAGGGGATGCCGACGAACATCAGGAACCCTGGAGCCGGATCACTTTCTCATGACGACGCAATTTGATCGATTTCAGCACATGCGAAGGCATCCGGCGGGCACGTCGTTCGGTGCGTGCGATCGGGGATGCGGACGGTCTGGGGTTCGTCGGGAGAAGGAGGAGGGCGGCGCGAGGGGTTCGGTACAATGATGCACCCGCACCGCTCGTGTCAACCTGTTTGATGCTGCAAGGGCTCACTCCGGGTCCGGCTCCGCACGCGTGTACATGCCCAGGCGGGTGCGCTCCATGTGGCGGTCCGGGTACGCGGGCGGGGCGAATCCGAACCGCGCGTACAGCCCGTGCGCGTCGTGCGTCAGCAGGTGCCACCGCCGCAGCCCCTGCAGCTCCGGGTGGGCGTCCACGGCCTCCATCATCCACTTGCTTACACCGCGCCCGCGGTACGCCTCCAGCACGTACACGTCGCACACGTAGGCGAACGTGGCGCGGTCCGTGACCACCCGCGCGAAGGCCACCTGCGCCGCCCCGTCGAACACGCCGAAGCACACGGAGTTCTGCACCGACCGCGCGACGATCTCCCGCGGAATCTCCCGTGCCCAGTACGACTCGCCGGCGAGGTACGCGTGGATGGCGTCCACGTCCATCTCCGCGGTTTCGGACGAGAGGCGAAGGGTGTCGCGGGGGTTGGTCATGGGAAGGGATGAGGGGTGGATGGATGCGGGATGCGGGATGCGGGATGCGGGATGCGGGACAGGAAATCGTGGGGGATGGGAAAGCGAATGAATTCGCGGCTACAACTTCACACTGTCCGCCTCCGCGAACACCACCCGGCAGCCGATTCTCTGCATCCTGCGCCGGCACCAGGCCGGACGCAAGCCATCGTATCGCATCCATCAGACGATGCGGAGAGGATGCGCGCCGAGCCGTCTCTGCGTAGTCTCCCTCCGCGTCCCCCGCGTCCCCCGCGTCTCCGCGTGAGGCAGCCGTTGCGTGGCCGGGCGGTTGCGCAGGCGTTGCCCGGGGCAGGGCAAAATCCATCGACACGAATCAGCCGTCAAGGAGCACGCGAGGGTGAGCGACCAGGGACTGTTTTCGCCGCTGAAGCTGCGCGGCGTGGAGTTGCGGAACCGCGTGGGCGTGAGCCCCATGTGCCAGTACTCCAGCACGGACGGGTTCGCCAACGACTGGCACTACCTGCACCTGGGCAGCCGCGCCGTGGGCGGCGCGGGGCTGGTGATCACGGAGGCCACGGCCGTCACCGCGGACGGGCGCATCTCCCCCGCCGACCTGGGGATCTGGACGGACGCGCACATGGAAGGGCTCGCCCGCTGCGTCCGGCTGATGGCGGATCACGGGACCGTGCCCGGAATCCAGCTGGCGCACGCCGGCCGCAAGGCATCCACCGCCATTCCCTGGGAGGGCAGCGGCCCCGTGGAGCCGGAGGAGGGCGGATGGAGCCCCGTGTGGGGGCCCAGCGAGATCGCGTTCGGCCGGCGCTCGCCCGTGCCGCGGGCGCTGGACGCGGACGGCATCCGCGGCGTGGTGCAGGCGTTCGCGGACGGCGCGCGGCGGGCGCTGGAGGCCGGTTTCCAGGTGGCGGAGATCCACGCCGCGCACGGCTACCTCCTGCACCAGTTCCTGTCGCCGCTCAGCAACGAGCGGACGGACGAGTACGGCGGAACGTTCGAGAACCGCATCCGCCTGACGCTGGCGGTGGTGGATGCCGTGCGCGCCGTGTGGCCGGATGCGCTGCCGCTGTTCGTGCGCATCTCCTCCACGGACTGGGCGGACGGCGGATGGGACCTGGAGCAGTCCGTGGAGCTGGCGCGCGTGCTGGCGGGGCGGGGCGTGGACCTGGTGGACTGCTCCACCGGCGGCCTGGTGCCGGGGGTGACCATCCCCGTGGGGCCCGGCTACCAGACGCACTTCGCGGCGGAGGTACGCGCCCGCGGCGGCATCGCGACGGCGGCCGTGGGGCTCATCACGGACCCGCGGCAGGCCGACGACATCATCCGCCGCGGGAATGCGGACGTGGTGCTGCTGGCGCGCGAGCTCCTGCGCGACCCCTACTGGCCCCTGCGCGCCGCCCGCGCCCTGGGCCAGCCCGCGCCCTGGCCCGTGCAGTACCTGCGCGCGGCGGACTGACGCCCGGCCGGGGCGGAACGCATCCGCCGCCCCGGCCGCTCACCCGCTCATCCGCCCACGTTGGCCATCTTCATCACAGGAAGCGAGATACGGCTGCAGCCCGGCTCGCAGCATCATCGCCTCTGCCGTCGAGCACCCTCCATCCAGGGGGATTCGCGGACCACGCGGCTATCTTCCTCAGGTCCACGCCTCCGGCGCGGCAACCTCTTACAGATCGCCATCAGGTGGTGTGTGCCAGACCACGCATCCGCCTCCCCCGCGTCGATCTTGCCTGTTCTGCCTCCCCGAAAAACGCGGATGCCGCCCCCTCGTCGCAGCAGGCTCGCTACCAAGGATCCGGGCATTTCGCCGCTCGCCGTCCGATCCGCGACCGGCATCGCGATCACGACCATCCAGCTTTGCGGCGCCTCCCAAACCCGTGGGGGGGGGAGCCCTGCGCCGCGACGGCCGATCGCGGACCGGACGGATCGTGCAGGAGGCATCAGGCCCTTGGTAGACCGGTTGCTGCCGGCAAGGGGACGGAATCCGCGTTTTTCGAAGGGGGAAACGACCATGGCGGCGGGACGGATGCCGGACCGGTGCACAGCATCCACCTGATCGCGATCCGTAAAAACCGGCCCGGGCTGAATCACCAGAAATCGTCTCCAAGCAGGATCGTGGCGTTTTTGCAAAGCGGGATGGCGGCCGCACGGCACGGACATCCGCCCGTGCACAGCATCCACCTGATCGCGATCCGTAAAAGACGGCCCTGGCTGGATAGCCGTGCACCGGGTGCGTGGACCAGATCCCCCGCGGTTGCGCGGTGAACGGCTCCGCCACAAATGGCCAAAGTGGAGTTCAGAATCACGGCATGGGCGGGCGGAAGAAGCTGCCAGTCCACCGGGTGCGTCAGTCCTTGCCGTCTTCGGCGGCGGCGGCGCGGCGCTCGTTGCCGTGCTTGAAGTTGCCCGTGACGCGCGCCATCTCCACCTGCGCCGCCGCGTCGTCCATCCCGGCAATGCGGGCCAGGAAGCGCTCCGCCGCCCGCCCGCGCAGCGTCGTGACGGCGCGGCCGTGAAAATCCACGAACACCATGCCGCTCTTGGTCGTTCGGTAGCTGAACTGCGGCTCGCCGGGCTCATCCGCGGACATGGCTCTCCCGGCGGCGTAGGGGGTACGTGGATTGAAGTGTCATGATCTATGGCACGCGTGGGAAGGTGGATGCAGCAGTCAGCCCCGGGAGGCAGTGATGCGAAACGCCGTGTTCGTGCTGGGCCTGGCCGTCGCCGCGGGCGCGTGCCGGGACGTGACGGAGCCGCGGGACGACGTGGCCGCCTACGTGCGGATCGTGGACGAGGGGGGCGCGCCCCTGCGGCCGGACGCCGTCACGTGGTACTACGATCCCATCAGCCCGCGCTTCGACGGCGAGCACCCGGCGGAGTGCGCCAACCGCGGCTGCACCGAGTGGGCCGTCCCCGCCGAGGCGAGCGGGGCCGCGTACGTGGCGGCGAGCTGGACGCGGCCCGTGCCCGGCGGGTCCTGCATCTACAGCGGCTACGACGGCCGGCGCGTGGACCCGTCCACCGCGTTGCCCCCCACGGTGGTGCTGCGGCTGAACACCCGCGCCGAGATGTGCCCCTGACGCCGCAGGCCCTCCCGCCGCGGCGCCCGGGGCGATAGAATCGCCGGATGCGAAGACCCGTGCTTCCCGTCCGGCGCTTTTTGTCCGTGCGCCGCTCCGGCATCCATGGCCGCGGCGTGTACGCCCGCGCGCCCATCCCCGCCGACACGCGCATCGTGGAGTACCGCGGCGAGCGCATCACCAACGCCGAGGCCGAGCGCCGCTATCCGGACGACTTCGGCGGCGTGCACCACACCTTCCTGTTCGCGGTGGATGACGAGATGATGATCGATGCGGCGTTCGGGGGCAACCTGGCGCGGTGGATCAACCACGCCTGCGATCCCAACTGCGAGGCGACGGAGGAGGGCGGGCGCATCTACATCGAGAGCATCCGCGACATCGAGCCGGGCGAGGAGCTGGCGTACGACTACAACTACATCCTCCCCGAGCGCCACACTGCGAAGATGAAGGCCCGCTTCCCCTGCCACTGCGGCGCCGCGTCCTGCCGCGGCACCATCCTGGGCAAGAAGCGCTGAGCCCTTCGCCGCCCGGGCTGCGGCCCTGGCGCGAGCCTGCCATTCCGAGGGAGGCGCCGCGCGATTCTGACGCGTGTGGATATCCTGCACCCGCGGAGAAACAATGAACAACAGCAACAGCAATCGCACACAGAGGAACAGGGGTAACAGAGGAACTTCTGCTCGTCCTCCGTTACCTCTGTTCCTCTGTGTGATCCAACTCGTTGTCGCCTCCGCAGTTCTCCGCGTTCTCCGCGCCTCCGCGTGAGACGACGGTAGAACTCCGGGTGCTCAATCAATCGTGGGATTCGGTATGACTGCGCGCCGGCACTGAACTACGCACCGGCTAAAGCCGGTGGGATCATTGGCCGCTGAAAGCGGCAGAGTTCAGGCTAAAGCCTGCTGAAACGCCCTGGGGCTGAAGCCCCCTGAAGGTGGGACTGAAACTCCCACCCCTACTCCGTATCGATCGTGAACTGC
>DASQZE010000366.1:0-13424 GCA_035638875.1 Longimicrobium sp. | reverse complement strand
GAACGAGCCCCACTCGTGCGGCTCGTTCCGCGCGGGGCAGCGCCTGGCCACGTGGAACTACGCGTACTACAGTGGCCGGCCGGCCCTCCTTCCCGCCGACAGCCTGGCGGCCTGCGTCCGCTGGCACGCCGGCACCGAGCCCGGCAACCCGCCGCCCGACTCGCTCGGCTGCTCGCCGCTTCCCGGGGCGCGAACGGACTCGGCGGGTGCCGCCGCCGGGGCGGATTCGGCGAGGGCGGATTCGGCTGGTGCCGCCGCCCGGGCGGATTCCGCCGTGCGCGTCCCGAACTAGCCCCCCCTCACTTCCACTCGCATCCGCCATGGCCATCCGCGAAGGTCGCTGGGACTGCCCCAGCTGTGGATCCACAGCCGTCTACGGACGCCACGTGGACTGCCCGGGATGCGGAAGACCGCGCCCCGCGGGCATCCGCTTCTACCTGACGGCCGACGCGCCGGTGATCACCGACGCGGCACAGTTGGCGGAGGCGAACGCGGGCGCGGACTGGATCTGCGGGCACTGCGGCGCCAGCACCCGCGCCACGCAGGCGGACTGCGGCGGATGCGGCGCCGCGCGCGGCACCAGCCCGTCGCAGCCCGTCATCCACTACGGCCCCGGCCAGGCCCCCCGCCCCAGCGGCGCGTTGGGGGCCACCCCGGCCGCCGGCCTCGCCGCCGGGCCGGCCGCGAGCATTGCGGAAGACTGGATCTGCACGCGATGCGGGCGGAGCAATCCGCCCGGCAAGGCACTCTGCCGCCGGTGCCACAAGCGTAAACGAACGCCGCCCGCGTGGCGGCGCCGCATGTCCCGCAACTGGTTTGCCTTTCGCGACCGGATGGAGCTGTACGCCGTCACCCTGCTCGTTCTCCTGCCCATCCTGTTCGGCGGCTGGATGGTCGTCTCGTACCTGGGAAGGAGCGTGGGGTCGGGAGGGGGGTACCGCTACGAGGCGAGCGAGTGGGGGACCCGCACCGGCGGGGTGAGCGAGGAGGAAAGCCGCACCGGCGGAGTGAACGAGGGGGAGAGCCGCATCCCCGAGGCGAGCGGGCCGGTGGAGACGGGGACGCAATCCGAAGATTACTCCACCGACCTGGGGAACGGCTACTTCGACGACCGTGGGCAGTGAGCCGGTGTACGAGACCCGCACCCGCACGGAGACGTACGAGGACCCATGATGACGAACGGGCTCGTCGCGGCGACCGCGCGCGGGCCCGTTCGTCATCCCTCCATCACGGATGTCATCCGTCTGCAGCGGACCCATGCGCCTGGCGGAGGGCCTCGTACAGCGCGATGCCGGCGGAGCTTCCCAGGTTCAGCGACCGCGCGGCAGGCACCATGGGGATGCGCAGGCACCGCTCCGGCGCGGCCTGCAGCAGCGCATCCGGCAGCCCGCGCGACTCCGGCCCCAGCAGCAGCACGTCTCCCGGCTGGAACGCCGCGTCCCAGATCGTTCGCTCGGCTTTCGTCGTGAGCATCCACACGGTGCGATCGGCCACCGCCTCCGCGAAGTCCTCCCACGCCACGTGCCGGCGCAGGTCCACCTCGTTCCAGTAGTCCATCACGGCGCGCTTGGCCTTGGGATGCGCGAACGAGAATCCCAATCGGCCAATCAGGTGCAGCGGCGACCCGCTGGCCGCGCACAGCCGCGCCACGTTCCCCGCGTTGCCCGGGATCTCCGGCTCGAACAGCGCCACGTGGATGGGATCGGAGAGCGGGAGGATGGATGCGGTGCGGCTCGTCTCGTCCGGCATGGATGGGATGCGGTGGCTGTGCGTCTCTAGTTCTAGTACGGGCGATTGACTGCACAAAGTAACAAGAACCGGGACCGGCGCGCATCGCCCGGTCCCGGTTCTCGTTCCGTCAGGACCGATTGCGCTACGGCTCCCGCGCGTCCAGCGTCCGCGGCGTCGTCGCGGCGAAACCGGTGCCGCGTCCACCCGCGTCGGGATCCAAAAGCACAAGCACGTATCCCACCCAGAACCAAAGACGAGTTCCGTCGGCACGCTCCGCCGGGCCGTGGACTCTCACTTGAAGATTTTATTTGCCGCTGACCAGCCTCCGTTTTAGTCTTCAGCGTCCTGCCACACCACCGCGCAACGTGAACAGCGCCGCGCGGCCTGTCCACTCTTAAAAGGAGCACGCCGATGTCCCGCGACAAGCTGAGACTGAATCCGGACGCGCTGGAGGTGGAGAGCTTTGCTCCGTTTGGGGAGGAGCAAGCACGTGGAACCGTGCACGGGCACAGCGGGGGCACGTACTGCTACTACAGCTGCAATTGCGCCAACGACAGCGCGCCCAACTATGGAAGCTGCGGCACCACGTGCCAGGAACCCACCAACTGCTATTCGTACTGTACGAACGAGATGTGCCAGGTATCCAACTACTGGAGCTGTGGCGCCACGTGCACCTGCAACAATCCTACGAACGGCGGATCCTGCGGCTGCTCTCCCTCGCCCACGACCCCAGAGGCGGGCTGCCCCGACATGTAGAAGCGACGCAGGCGCGGAGACATCTCCGCGCCTCCTCTCCTCCGCCATGGCGACGGGCGTTGACCGGCAACCACCGACACCGTTGTCCACGCTCATTGACTACTGGAAAACCGGAACGTAGCTTCGCAAAAGGAGCGAGCCACTATACCCAATCACTCCACCTTCCTTTCAGACGTCATGCTTGGCCGACTTCTCGTCGTAGCGGTTCTCGTATCGATTGCCTCCGCCTGCCAGCGTACACGCGAGCCGCCGGAGTCCGCGCCTGTTTTGAAGGGTGAGCTGATCGCGACGGGAGACTACCTCGATCAGCCGGGACAGATGGAGGTGGTGGATGATCGCCTGGTCGTACTCGACCGCTCGGCGCCCATGGTGCACGTGTTCCACCTTGGCGGGGCGCATCTCGGCTCGTTCGGGCAGAAGGGCGAGGGGCCGGGGGAATACCGGTCCGCCGTGCACGTGCAGCGGGACGCAAAGGATCCACGCGACGTCTGGATCTTCGACCGCACCCTGGGCCGCATGTCGCGCCTCCGCTTTGGCCAGGCCCCGTTGCCGGAGTTGCAGGAAGTGGTGAACCTGAACGCGGGGACGGGCGTCTTTCTCCACCCCGTCTGGCTGGGCGATACGACCTTGGTGGTCTCCGCGATCTCGCCCACTCATTCCGACGGGCGCCTGCTGCTCACCGGCCGCACGGGCAGAGTCATGCGGATGATCGGGAAGCCGCCCCGGCACCCCGGCTCCGCCGCCATCCCGACGACGGTGCTGCAGCACGCGTACGAGGGCCCGCTGACCGTCCGCCCCGACCGGTCGCATTTCGCCCTGGCGACGCGCCAGGCGGACCGGCTGGAGATCTACCGCGCGGACGGAACGCAGGTCGCGGAGGTCGTCGGCTCCACTGGGTTCCTCCCCGAGTTCGAGGTGCGCGAGCGGGCGGAGGGGGTGTCGATGGCGGCCGGGGACGACCTGCGCGTGGGCTACGTAGGCATCGCATCCACCAACGAGCGAATCTACGCACTCTTCTCCGGCGAGCTACGGAGTGAGGCGGGTGCGAACAGCTTCCTGGGTCGCGAAGTCCACGTGTTCAACTGGTCGGGCAAGAAGATCGCCCGGCTGGAACTGGACGCGCTTGCGGTGGCCATCACCGTCACTCCAGACGGCCGGCAACTTTTCGCCATTCGCCATGATCCCGAGCCCTCCGTAGCCCGGTACATGCTCCCGCCTTCCGCCACCGGCAGCTAGCCGTGGCTCGCCCCCTCACCGCAATCGTGACCATGACCACACGACTCGCCTTTTCTGGCCTGCTGATAGCCGGCTCGCTCGCGGTTTTCACACCGGTGTCAATCACAACGGCCTCAGGAATCGCACCCGCCACAGCCGACTGTGCCACGTGCTGCCCCCAGGTAAACGCAACGTGCGTGATCTGTGGCGAGGACAAGTGCACAGGATTCGCCGGGTACTACGAGGGAAAGATCGGTCCCAACGGATGTCAGGCCGGCCAAGAGACCTGACAAGCACCGACAAACGACCCTTGCCAGAGGTGTTCAATGACGATCCCCAAGCGAAGCGGTGGCGTGCTCCTCTTCGCACTGGCGGTGGCCGCAGTACTGGCTCCAGTGCGACTGTCGCCCCTCGAAGCGGTGGCTGCCCAGACCGCCGAATGCGCTACGTGCTGTTCTCAAAGTGGCTCCCTGTGCATTATTTGCGGGAAAAACTGCGTAACCGTGCAGGACGCCTACGACAACGGCGGCGGTGCCTGCACGTGATGCCGTGCTCACGCTACACGTTCGTCTGCTGACTCTACCGATCATGATCAAACGACTCTTCGTCATCCTCGCCTGTGCTCTGTTCCCACTGTGGGCGCGGCGCAGCACGCGGCTCCCGAGATTCCGGCTCCTCGGCACGAGACGGGGGTCACGTTGACGCTGTCGGGATACTTGCTCCCAAGCCCAAGTGGTACGCTGGCCTTTCCCCTGCCACTGCTGGAACGTCTCGCGGAAGGTGGTGCACCACTGTCGGTCGATACCGCACCCGCGGCGGGACGTGTCGTCGTACAAGTGCGGTTCGGATTCTCGGATGTGGCAGAGTTCCAGCGATGGTATCGAGATGAGCGTACGGTGCGCCTGCTCGCGGAGGTCAAAGGCGTGACGATTGGTGGTACGTTCGAGACGTACCTGTCGTACCGCCCAGGCGCGGTGCCGTGACTGGTCCGCGGTCCACCCGCCGGTGGATGAGCGCCATCGCCGCCACGCTAGCAGTCGTGGTGCTCGTGCGGACGTTCGCGATCCAGGTGTACGGCATCAGCACGCCAAGCATGGGGGCAACGCTGCGGCCTGGTGACTACGTGATCACGAGCGGGCTGCCGTTCGGCATTCCCGTGCCTGGGACCCGCGCCACAACGCCGCGCTTCCGTGATCCTCGCCATGGCGACGTGGTCGTGTACGGCGAAAAGCCGGGGGACCCGCCCGTGCGCATCATCAAGCGAGTCATCGGGCTCCCCGGCGACACCATCCGAATGGCTGGCCGCACGGTGATCCGAAACGGGACCGCGCTCCATGAGCCGTATGCTTCCGCGCCCTCCCGCGACGACGAACCCCTCGCCTTCGAGGGTCCGTACGGCGTCGCCTGGCACCTGGCGGCGCTTCCAGCCGGCGTCCCCGCGGAGAGCTATCGTCCCACCCGCGACTCGTGGGGGCCGCTGGTCGTTCCGTCCGGCCATTACCTGCTGCTCGGCGACGACCGCGACGGATCGCGCGACTCGCGTGTCACCGGCTTCGTGTCCCGCGAGCAGATCCGCGGACGGGTATACGCGATCTACTACTCCGTGGCACCCCGGCGCGCTTCCTTCCCCCGCGCGCTGACGGCCGCGCGATGGAGCCGGATCGGCCAACGCGTCCGGTAATCGGATCGTCGCCCGACGTAAAAACACGGAGACGCGGAAGAGCACCTTCTCTTCCGCGTCTCCGCGTTCTCTGTCAATCCGCCCCGTAAGCCGGCCGCTATCCCCCCACCTCCGACAGCGCGCGCAGGCCCCCGGAGCCGGCGTCGGTGCCGTGCTCCAGCCAGTGGCGCTCGGGCTTTACGGACAACGTGTGGCGGATGAGGGGCTCCAGCGGCTCCCCGCGGCGCAGCGGGTCGCGCAGGTTGGTCTGCAGGTGGCCGAACAGGCAGGGGCGCAGCTGGCCATCCGCCGTGAGCCGCATGCGGTTGCAGCGCTCGCAGTAGTTGTGGCTCATGGGCGTGATCACGCCCACCGTCCCCCGCGCCCCCGGGAACGCGAAGTAGCGCGCCGGCCCGTTGCCGCCCGGGCCCGCCACCGCCTGCAGGTCGCCCGTGCCGCGGATGCGCTCCAGCATCTCGTCCGCGGACACGAACTCGTCCGCCTGCACGCCCAGGTTGTCGCCCGTGGGCATGACCTCGATGAAGCGCACGTGCCACGGCCGCTCGCGCGTGACGGCGGCGAAATCCGCCACCTCGTCGTCGTTGCGGCCGCGCATCACCACGCAGTTCACCTTGATGGGCCCGAACCCCACCCGCTCCGCCGCGTCCAGCCCGCGAAAGATGGCCTCCGCCGAGCCGGCCCGCCGCGAGATGGCGTCGATGCGGTCGGCCCGCAGCGAATCCAGCGACACGTTCACCCGGTCCACGCCGGCGTCGCGCAGCTCTTCGGCCTGCTCCTCCAGCAGCACCGCGTTGGTGGAAAGCGACACGTCCCGGATCTCCGGCACGGCGCGGATCATCCGCACCAGCGCGGACAGGTCGCGGCGCACCAGGGGTTCGCCGCCGGTCAGCCGCACCTTGCGCAGCCCCGCGCCCGCCATCACCCGCACGATCTCCGCGATCTCCTCGTAGCGCAGGATCTGCTCGCGCCGGAGCCACGGCAGCCCCTCCTCGGGCATGCAGTACACGCAGCGCAGGTTGCACTTGTCCGTGACGGAGATGCGCAGGTACTCGATGCGCCGCCCGAACCCGTCCTCCATCGCCCCCGACTGCGGCACGGGACGCGACGGCGCCACGGCCAGCGGGCCCAGCTGCACGAGCGGCGTCACGAGGCTGCCTCCTGCGGCACGGCGGGGGTGAAGCCCGGCACCCACTCCGTGTCGCCGTCCACGTAGCTCTCGCGCTTCCACACGGGCACGCGGCGCTTCAATTCCTCGATCACGTAGCGCGACGCGTCGTACGCCTCGGCGCGGTGGGGCGAGGCGACGGCGATGGCCACACTCGCCTCGCCCACCTGCAGCAGGCCCGTGCGGTGCGCCACGTGGATCGCCCCCGTGCCGAACCGCGCCCGCGCCTCGTCCGCGATGCGCAGCATCTCGCGCTCCGCCATCTCCGCGTACGCCGAGTACTCCAGCGACGACACCCCGCGCCCGTCGTGCTCGTTGCGCACCACGCCCCAGAACAGCAGCGCCGCGCCGTCCCGGGGGGACAGCGCACCGCTCAGCATGCGCGCGGGGTCGATGGGGTCCGGCGTGACGCTGGCCAGGTTGGCGTCCACGCTCATCCGCCCGCCACGGGGGGGATGAAGGCCACCTCGTCGCCGTCGTTCAGCACGGTGGCGAGGGGCGCGTAGTCCATGTTCACGGCCGCCACGGGCGATTCGGGAAGGCGCGCCAGGCCGCCGCCCCGCGCGCGCAGCCCCGCCACCAGGTCCGCGATGCGCGACCCGGCCGGCAGCTCCACCGCCAGCTCGTCGTGGCCGGCCATGTCGCGGTACGTGGCGAAGAACAGGGAGCGGACGATCATGACGGCAGTGCGAAAGTGCGGGAGTGCGAGAGTGCGAACGTAACGGACCGGGGATTCGCCCCCGGCGGATCGCACACGACACTCGCAGGATGTACCCGGGCGGATACACCGCCGCCCCGTCCGGGTTCGGACGGGACGGAACGGGTGGATCCGGATTTCGGGATGGAGCGGCATCGCGAGCGGTGAGGCACGCGAGAACCGCCCGTCCCGTCAGCCGGCGCCGGACGCGCCGGGGCCGGGCACGTTCTGCCGCACTTCCTCGGGCGGGGCGAGCGTGGTCAGGAACTGCGACAGCTCGTGGTGCAGGCGGCTGGTGCTGCCGCGCACCAGCGTGCGCCCGTCCTGCTCCCCCGTGCCGATGGTCAGGTCGCCGGCCTCCGTCACCATCTTGATGTGCTGGTCGTCGGCATCCTCCGTAAAGGCGCCGTACGGCGTAAGCCGCAGGGTAAAGAACTCGCGGGCGCGCTGGATCACATCGGCCGCCGGCAGGTCGGTGAGCACTTCCTGGATCAGCATCGCGTCTGGTCTCCGGGGTGAGCGGTTTGCCCTGCGCCGGGGCAGGTTGGGTGCCACACCTGCAGCCATCCGCCACGGAAGCCGCCGAACGGGGGCTGGCAGGGAACGCGGAGGGGACGCGATCCTCGAGCGGACGCGCTTGGCCGAGCACCTGCGCGGCCGGATCGAGGCGCCGGCACATCCACTGTCGGCGTGAACGACGATTGGGGTGCGGATGTCCCGGTCCTGGCCCATCGGCGCCGCTAAAAGGGAAGATCGCCTCCGATGACGCATCTCCGCGTGATGCCGGATGTTTCCCCGATCATCCAGGCAATGAAGCCATTCCTTACCGGCATAGGGGCCCCAGCTGGCGGTTGTTTTGCGCCGGTATTCTTTATGCACCGTCCGCTACTGCTCCGCCTTGTCGGAGCAGCTTCTGATCCAGGAACCTTTCCTTCGGAAAGGAGGTCCACCAGACCAGGCGCGTGTCCGTCCTCCGTTCCGATTGGGATACACGGAGGCAGCACGACGCGGATTCGTAGGGCAGTTCCTTCATGTTCTCCCTCTTCAAACACGGAAGGTCATCATGTCCGAGACACAAGCCGGAATCAGCGGCGTCACCAAGGTGGTGGGCGACCAGACCAAGTGGCCCGCGCTCGCCGTGCAGATGGTGCAGCCGGTAGTGAGCAACAACCAGGACGGGCGGCTGGAAGTGTTCGGCTGCGGGCCCAAGAACGACCTGGTGCACATCTGGCAGACGGCGCCCAACAACGGGTGGAGCAGCGGCGCGTCGCTGGGCGGCGTGATCACCTCCCGCCCCGCCGTCATCCGCAACGCCGACGGCCGGCTGGAGGTGTTCGCCCGCGGCACGGACGGCGCGCTGTGGCACATCTGGCAGACCAAGCCCAACAACGGCTGGAGCAAGTGGGCCAGCCTGGGCGGCGGGATCGACGGTGCGCCCACCGCCACCCGCAACCAGGACGGCCGGCTGGAGGTGTTCGCACGCGGCACCGACGGCGCGCTCTGGCACATCTGGCAGACGGCGCCCAACAACGGCTGGAGCAAGTGGGCCAGCCTGGGCGGCGGGGTGTTCGAGCCGGTGGCGGGTCGCAACCAGGACGGCCGGCTGGAGGTGTTCGCGCGCGGCAGCGACGGCGCGCTGTGGCACATCTGGCAGACCAAGCCCAACAACGGCTGGAGCAGCTGGGGGAGCCTGGGCGGCAAGTTCACGGAGCCGGCCGCGGTGGGCAACAACCAGGACGGCCGGCTGGAGGTGTTCGTGCGCGGCACCGACGGCGCGCTCTGGCACATCTGGCAAACGGCGCCCAACAACGGCTGGAGCAAGTGGGCATCGCTCGCAGGCGTGGTGTCGGCGCCCGCCGTCATCGGCAACGCGGACGGCCGGCTGGAGGTGTTCGTGCGCGGCACGGACGGCGCCATGTGGCACATCTGGCAGACCAAGCCGAACAACGGCTGGAGCACGTGGGCTTCGCTCTCCGGCGTCATCAAGGCGGGGCTGTGCGCCGGGCGCAACAAGGACGGCCGGCTGGAGGCGTTCGTGAGCAGCGACGGCACCACGCTGCGGCACCGCTGGCAGACCAAGCCCAACAACGGCTGGAACTGACGCCCGCCCGCGCCCGGACCCCCGGGCGCGGCAGCTGAAAAGAGGGGTGGATGCGCGCGCATCCACCCCTCCGTGCATGGGCCCGTCTCCGGCCGCCGGTGCCGTGCGCCAGGGGATGGTGCGCCGTCTGCGCGGGGCCATGCCACGCGGGGCGATTGGATGGAGTCGCGACCGGGATCGATCCGGCGCGATTTCGCCCCCCTCCGGACGCTACCGCGGCTCGCCCTCGCCCCGGTCCTCGTCTTCGCGGCCCATGAAGAGCACCACGGCCTCGCCGCGGTCGTGGCGGCGGATGGGCCGGCTCAGGGGCTGCTGGTAGCCGCGCCGCACGTCGTACGAGGACTCGTACGGGCCCGGGCGAGGACCGTCGGGGAACACGTCGCGGTCGCGGCCAAAGCGCGAGGCGGCGGAGTCGGATTCGGTGAACATGCGGGGCGCGCTCCGGGTCGGGGGGTGCGGCCCATCGAACGCAAAAAGAACGCCCGCCCCGGAACACGGGGCGGGCGTCTCGTTCAGCCACGACAACGGCAGGCCGGGGGCTCACACCTCGAGCGGCTTTTCCTCCACCAGGGCACGAAGCTCCTTGCTGGGCTTGAACACGGGCACGGCGCGGGGCGGCACCTCCACCGGGTCGCCCGTGCGCGGGTTGCGGGCCAGGCGGCTCTTCCGCTCCCGGACCTTGAACGTGCCAAAACCACGGATCTCGATGTTCTGGTGCTCGGCCATCGCGTCCTTCACCGAATTCAGGAACGCGTCGACCACCACCGCGCAATCGCGCTTGGTGACGCCGGGCCCGATGGTGTCGGCAACGCGCTGGACAAGGTCCGCCTTGGTCATGAGAAAGCTCCTCCTGGGGGTTGGTGCCGTGCGTGGCTGCGAGCGAGGTCCGTGAATTTCCCGCGGGTTGGCGCGTCCGTGCCGCCGGCCGTTCCCGGCCAGACGAGTGCCGACCCGGGAGGCGTGGAACCCGCCGGCCCGGGATGGCCGAATGCGTCCGTTCGTGATCGGGAGCGTCGGGATACGGCCGGAGCGGGGATCGCGCGGGCGAAGTGGCCTAAGAATCTGGTGGAAGGTCACTTATATGGGCGGAACGATAATCCGCGCCGCGAGCGCCGTCAAGCGTCTCGCGCCGCCGGCGCGCCGCGGCGGTGCATCTCATCCACAAACCGGTCAAAGAGATAGCGCGAGTCGTGCGGTCCCGGCGCGGCCTCGGGGTGGTACTGCACCGAAAAAACCGGCCGCTCGCGGTGCTCCAGCCCCTCGACCGTGTGGTCGTTCAGGTTCATGTGCGTAACCCGCAGCTCCGGCGCGCCGGGAATGCCCTCCTCGTCGCCGCGCACGGCAAAGCCGTGGTTTTGGGCCGTGATCTCCACCGCCCCGTCGCTCAGGCGGCGCACAGGGTGGTTGCCGCCCCGGTGCCCGTACTTGAGCTTGTACGTCTCGGCGCCGAAGGCACGGGCAATGAGCTGGTGCCCCAGGCAGATGCCGAACACGGGCGTCCCCTGCCCCGCCAGGGCGCGAATGGCGTCCAGCGCGTGCCCCACGGCCTCCGGATCGCCGGGGCCGTTGCTGATGAACAGGCCGTCCGCCCCCGCCGCCACGATCTCCTCCATGGGCGTCTCGGCGGGGAGCACCGTCACCTCGCACCCCTTCTGCGTCAGCAGCTTGAGCGAGTGCGACTTGACCCCGAAGTCGTACGCCAGCACGCGAAAGCGCGCGTCGCCGTCCGCCGGCACCACGTAGCGCTCGTCCGTGGACACGCCGCCGGCCAGGTTCAGCCCGGCCATCTCCGGCTGCGCGCGGATCTGCTCCAGCAGCTGCGCGTCGTCCATCCCCGCGGACGCCACGGCGCCGCGCATGGCGCCCCGCGAGCGGATGTGGCGGGTGAGGGCGCGCGTGTCCACCCCCGTGATGGCCACCACGCCGTGCCGCTGCAGGTACGTCTCCAGCGACTCCGCCGCGCGCCAGTTGCTGTACACGGGCGGCGCCTCGTGCAGCACGAAGCCGGCGACCTGCGGATGCCCGCTCTCCTCGTCCTCGGCGTTCACGCCGTAGTTGCCGATGAGCGGGTAGGTCATGGTGATGATCTGCCCGGAGTAGGAGGGGTCCGTGAGGACTTCCTGGTACCCGGTCATCGACGTGTTGAAGACCACCTCGCCGAACGCCGTGCCGCGGGCGCCGTACGCCTCGCCGCGGAACGCGCGTCCATCCTCCAGCATCAGCACTGCGGGCTCGGCCAACGGACGTCTCCGGAGCGGGTGGGCAAGTTCATGGGAGAGCGGGAGATGCGGGGCGGCAATCTACGACGCGCCGGGACGATGTCAAGCGGCGCCCCCGCCCACCCCGTCCTTCCCGTCCCCGCGGCGGATGCGGACGACCCTCGTCTACGGCGCCGCCGCGCCGGGCTCCGCCCCGTCCGAGCCCCTTGCTTCCGCCGGGACCAAGGCGGATCCACCCGTCGACGGCACGGCGGAGGCGGCGGCCCGGCGCTCCGCCAGCCGTCCCCATCCGCGCAGCAGCGGCTCGTCCAGCGGGGGGATGGGCTGCACAGTGATCCGCGGACCGTACGCCGGGTCGAAGCGCCCGCGGGCCGAGTCCGCCGCCGCGCGGGCCTCGTCCATCCGCCCGCGCAGGGCCAGCAGCCGCGCGTAGTGGAACCACGCGGGTCCGCTGGCGGCCCCGCCCGCCTCGCGCAGGGCGGCCTCGCGCACGGCCAGGGCGGAGTCGGCGAGCCCCAGCCCGTCGTACGCCAGCGCGCGGCGGTGCTGCACCAGCGCGCGCGTCCGCGGATCGTCCGGGCGGGGGCCGCGGGCGTCCAGCACCGCCAGCGCCTCGCGGTAGCGCCCGCGCTGCACGAGCGCCGAGCCCAGGTCCACGCGCGCGCGCGGCAACCCGGGGTCGATCCGCAGGGTGCGCCGCAGCACGGCCTCCGCTTCGTCCGCGCGTCCCAGGTCCAGCAGCACGGACGCGTATCCCACGTTCATCCCCCGGTGGTTGCCGTCCACCTTCTCCCTGGCCCGGCGATACCAGGGCAGCGCCTCGCCCGGGCGGTCCGCCAGCACCAGCAGCTCGGCCGCCTTCCACTCCACCAGCCACACGTCCGGGTGGTCCCGCATCAGCTGCTTGAGCACCGTCTCCGTCGATTTCCACGAAGGCGTGCGCGTCCACGTCCGCGCCGCCAGCAGCGCCAGTACCAGGGCGGCCGCCATCGCCGCCGGGCGGATGCGCGCCGGGTGCCGGCGGAGGGTGTCCGCGAGGGGAGGAAGGAGAAACGCGAGCGCGACGGAGGGGAGGTACAGCGTCCGCTCCGCCAGCAGCACGCCGACGGGAAAGAGGAGCTGCGATACGGGGAGCACGGCCGCGGCGAACCAGCAAACCGCCGCGGCGATCCACCGGCCGCCTGCCCACGAGCGCCATGCGGCCGCCGCCAGGGCCATCCCCAGGAGCATGCCGATCCATACCAGGGGCTCGCCCCAGGTGGCGGGGCGCAGCGCATCCGGCCCCCACTCGGAGGAAAGGTCCGCGGGGTACAGCATCAGCCGCAGGTACTCGGGCCACAGCCGCACGGCCGTGGCCAGGCGGTCGGCGGTGGACAGGTCCAGCAGATAGGGCGCGGGATCCGACCCCGCCCCCGACCCGCCGAGCACCGACTGCCGCTGGACGAGATACGCCGCGAGCCCCGCCACCAGCGCCGCCAGCACCCCCGCGTTGCGCCGGAGAAGGGCCGGCACACCCGTGCCTCCTCCCTCCCCGTCATCCAGCGCCTCCGCTTCACCCGGGTCCGCGCCCCGGCCCGCGCCCCGGCCGCGCAGGGCGTCCACGACCAGCAGCAGCGCCGGCAGGGCGACGGCGCTTTCCTTGGCGAGCAGCCCCGCCACGTACAGCAGGACGATCCCCGCGGTCCGCCCGGCGCCCCGCCTGCCGGGGAGCAGGTACAGGTGGCACGCGGCCAGCACGGCCAGCGTGGCGAGCACCTCCGCCCGCCCCACCAGGTTGGCGACCGCCTCCACGTGCACGGGATGCACGGCGAACAGCACCCCCGCGCCCGCCGCCGCGGCCCGCCCGCCCCCCAGCCGCA
>DASQZE010000365.1:0-4161 GCA_035638875.1 Longimicrobium sp. | reverse complement strand
AACCAGCACCTGCGCGAGAGCAGCGACTGGGCGCAGATGATCCAGAACCGCCTGCGCGAGGTGCATCCCGGTCCCAGCCGCGGGGTCAAGCAGGCGGGCTTCGCGGTGCTGGTGGGCGCGACGATGCCCGCGGTGCTGGTGGAGCTCGGATTCATCTCCAACCGCGGCGAGGAGCAGATGCTGGCCGATGCGCGCCAGCAGGAGACCTTCGCCCGCCAGCTCGCATCCGGCGTGCAGGACTTCTTCCGCGCGACGGACCGGCGGCAGGCGGCGGGGAACTGAGGGAGATTTCCGAGTCGAGCCGAGCCGTGGCGGCCGAGTCGTGGCGGGTGGAGCCGAGCCCCGGCCTGCTAAAGCCGCCGCAACAACTGCGGAAAGCCCCACGATACTGCTGTGGGGCTTCAACTGCTCGAAGAAAGCACGCGGTCAAGGCGGGGACCGGGCACCAAGCCGGAGTGTCAGCCGGAGTGCCGAGCCCGGCCTGAGCGGCTAAAGCCGCCGCTGGGAGAGCGATAAGCCCTGTCTCGCGCTGACGCGCTCTGCGAACAGGGCTTCAACTGCTTCAACGACGAACCATGCCGGTGGCGTGGCACTCGCCCGTGACGGACCGTCCGCGCAGGCGGACATCGTGTAGTCGTTGCGGCGAATTCATTCGCTCGGCTCGGAGCGTGCTCGTCAACCCGAACGGCCGCAACGCGTTAGATGGTCTCGTATCAGCATGCTCGCCTGCACGATCGTCCTCTCCTGGTGGATGCCGATTCCCGCTGCACGGACAGGTGCGCACGGGCGAGCGGCGGGCCAGGCCGGCTTCATCTTCCGTAAATCGCCCTCTGCCAAGCGTTTGCATCCACGACGGACGGATGCGGCGGAACGGCGTGCACTTCGCTTACCCCATCCACACAACCTTCACGAAAGCCCGTGATGCGCCCGACGCCCATCATCGCCCTGGACGTGCCCACACGCGCCGAGGCGGAGTCGCTGCTGGACCGGCTCGGGCCGGACGCGGACTTCGTGAAGGTGGGGCTGCAGCTGTTCACGGCCGAGGGGCCGGAGGTGGTGCGGGCGATGCACGGCCGGGGGCTGCGCGTGTTCCTGGACCTTAAGCTGCACGACATCCCCAACACCGTCGCGCACGCGGTGGAATCCGCCGCGCGGCTGGGCGTGGAGCTGCTGACGGTGCATGCGTCCGGCGGCGGCGCCATGCTCCGCGCCGCGGCTCGTGCGCGCGGCGACGGCGGCCTCCGTCTTCTCGGCGTGACCGTGCTGACGTCGCTCTCCGCCGCAGAGGTGGCGCAGGCGTGGGGGCGCGACACGGTCTCCGCGGAGGACGAGGTGGCGCGGCTGGCGCGATTGGCGGAGGAATCCGGCCTGGACGGCGTCGTGGCCTCCGTGGCGGAGCTGCCCGTGATCCGCGCCGCCACGGGCGACGGGTTCCGCGTGCTGACGCCGGGCATCCGCCTGGCCGGCGACGACGCGGGCGACCAGAGCCGGGTCGCCACGCCGGGCGAGGCCGCGCGCTCGGGCGCCGACTACATCATCCTCGGCCGGTCCGTGACGGCCGCGAAGGACCCGGCGGCGGCCCTGCGCCGTGCCATCCGCGAGCTGGACGAAGCCGCATCCGAACCCATTGCAGGATAGATGAAGACCACCCGACTGCTCCCGATCGCGCTGGCGATGCTGCTGGTCCTTGTTGCGCCGTCCCGTGCGGCGGCGCAGCAGCAGGGCAGCGCCTCGTCGCTCTCCGGCTTCGTGGCCACCGTCGCCCGCCTGTGGGCCGACGGCCAGGCCGACGCGCTGGTGGAGCTGGCGCCGGACGACGGGCGCATCCTGCTGGACCTGGCCGGCGAGGGCCCCGGCGAGGTGCAGCCCCGCAACGCTGCAGCCGCCCTGCGCCGCCTCTTTGGCGAGCGCGAGACGGTGACCGTGCGCCCCACCGGCGCCACGGTGTCCGGCGGCACCCCCCTGCGCGGCTTTGGCGAGCTCACGTGGGTGGCCCGCCCCCGCGGCGTGTCCGAGACGCTGTCATCCGTGGTCTACGTGGGCGGCGTGTGGGAAAACGGCGCTTGGCGCATCCGCGAGCTGCGCGTGCTGCGGTAGTCGGGCGATCGCCCGGTCCCGTCGCGATGGGCGGATCGGTGCGCTGACGATCACGTCGAAGGGGTGGCGCCGGGCGGATGGACGGAGGTCGTTCACGGGCGAGCATATCCTTCGGTCGGCGCCACGGGGCCGGTGCGGAAGGGGATTCGGCGGCGCCTCCCTCAGGAAAACAAGCGGCGGCGCGGGTATCCCCACTTTGCAGGAAGCCGGCTCAACCCCCCACACCCCGTCGAAGTTCATACCCTCTCCCGCGCAGTTCGCGGGAGGGGGTGGACGAGCCTGAGCGAGGCCGGGGGAGGGGCCCCGCTTGACCATCCGCGGCCCGCTGCCTACGTTCGGCGGTCTGCCCGGCGGCGGGTGGCCGCCGTGAACGCCTGATCCAAACCCAGCAACCGTCCGGACGCCGTACCCATGATCCAGGTGGACAGCCTCGCCATCGTGGAACTGAGCCAGCTGCGCAGCGAGTGGTCCGAGCGCTTCAACTGGGCTGCGCTCACGGCCGTGGGGCTCCGGATCGTGGGCGCGCTGCTCGTCGCCTGGCTGGCGTACTACGCGCTCAAGCTCGCCCTGCGCCGCATCGAGCGCTCGCTGGGCACCACGCCCGGCGTCGTCTCGCCGCAGGAGCAGCGCACCCGCACCCTGCTGAGCCTGCTGCGCAGCGTGGGCGTGGTCATCATCACCGTGATGACGGTGTTCATGGTGCTGGGCGCCCTGGGCGTGGAGCTGGCGCCGCTGCTGGCCGGCGCGGGCGTGGTGGGCCTGGCCGTCTCGTTCGGCGCGCAGTCGCTCGTCAAGGACGTGATCAGCGGCCTGTTCATCCTCTTCGAGAACCAGTTCGGCGTGGGCGACGTCATCCGCATCGAGGGCGTGAGCGGCACGGTGGAGAAGATGACCCTGCGCGTGGTCGTGCTGCGCGACGTGCACGGCGTGGTGCACATCGTACCCAACGGGCAGATCACCAAGGTGAGCAACCTCACCCGCTCGTGGGCACGGGTGGTGCTCGAGGTGGGGGTGGCCTACAAGGAAGACCCCGACCGCGTGATGGAGGTGCTGCGCGGCGTGGGCCGGGAACTGTACGAGGACCCGGAGTGGAAGCCGCTGCTGCTGGAGGCGGTGGAGGTGCCGGGGATCGAGACGTTCGGCGAGTCGGCCGTGAACATCCGCGTGATGGTGAAGACGCTCCCCCTGAAGCAGTGGGACGTGGCGCGGGAGCTCCGGCGGCGCATCAAGCTGCGCTTTGACCGCGAGGGGATCGAGATCCCCTTTCCGCACCAGACGGTGCAGTGGGAAGGCGCACCCCCGGCCATGGCGGCCGTGGCGAGCGCGCCCAGGCACGGGGGCCAATCGGAGGACGACGATGGCGGCGAGTAGCAGGCGATGTAGGACGGCCCACCCCTGAACGACCGTGCCGTGCGCGGGCCGCTGCCCGCGCGCACCCATCGACTGCGATATCAGGACACAAAACGATGACCCTGCGCTTCTACAACACGCTTACCCGCCGCGAAGAAGACTTCGTCCCCCTGCAAGAGGGAAAGGTGGGGATGTACACCTGCGGGCCCACGGTGTACGCCCCACCGCACATCGGCAACCTGCGCACCTTCTTCTTCAGCGACCTGGTGCGCCGCTACCTGGAGTACCGCGGCTACGACGTGCGGTTCGTGATGAACCTGACGGACGTGGACGACAAGACCATCCGGGGCGCCACCCGCGAGGGCGTGTCGCTGAACGACTACACGGAGCCGTTCATCGACAGCCTGTTCCGCGACTTTGACCAGCTGGGCATTCGCCAGGCAGACGTGCACCCGCGCGCCACCCACTACATCGACGGGATGATCGACATCATCCGCCGGCTGCAGGAGCGCGGGCTGGCGTACGAGGCCGACGGCTCCGTGTACTACGACATCTCGGAGTTCAAGGACTACGGCAACCTCTCGAAGGTGGACGTCAGCGCCGGGCGCCGGGGCGAGCGGGTGGCCGCGGACGAGTACGACAAGGACGACGTGCGCGACTTCGTGCTCTGGAAGGCCGTGAAGCCCGAGGACGAGCAGGTGGGCGCCGTGTGGG
>DASQZE010000364.1:0-11219 GCA_035638875.1 Longimicrobium sp. | reverse complement strand
CCGGGCTGCGGCGCGGCGGCGGCGGGCGCGACCGTGGCGGCGGCCGGAACCGCAGCCCGGGACGGCCACGCCGCCCGCCGCGCCCGCGGACAGTCCTTCCAGCACCGTGCCCTGAGCGAGCCCGACGATGTCTCATAACGATTCGCATCCGTCCACCCTTCCCCTGCGCATGGCGCCGGCCTCGGCCGCCCTCGTGATCGGGGGGCTGGTGCTGGGGGTGCTGGGCATCGCCCTGGCGTTCCTGCTTTCCGGCGACCACCCGCAGCGGGCCCTGTCGGCGCTGCACTTCAACTGGATGTTCTGGTCGTCCGTGGCCATCGGGATGGTGATGTTCAGCGTGGCGCTGCACCTTACGCACGCGCGCTGGGCCTGGAGCATCAAGCGGTTCTCACTGGCCGGCGCGGCGTTCCTCCCCGTGTCGTTCGTGATCTTTCCGTTCATGCTCTTCTTTGGCCGGTACGTGTACTTCCATCACTGGATCGAGCACGACGGCCACAACCCCATCCACGGCGATGCCATCCTGGAGGCCAAGGCCGCCTGGCTGAGCTTTCCGGGGATGATGGTGCGCGACATCGTGGCGCTGGCGGTGCTGTACGGGCTGGCCCTCCTCTTCACCTACCACCAGCTGCGCCCCGACATGCACGGGCGCGGGTGGGGGAACGGCGGCGATGCCGTGGCGGTGGCCGAGGACGCCTACCGCAAGAACCTCAAGATCGGCGTGTTCACGGCGCTGGCGTTCGCCTTTGGGTGGGGGCTCATCGGCATCGACCTGGGGATGACGACGCTGCCGCACTTCTTCAGCACCATGCTCCCGGTGGCGTTCTTCATCAGCGCGTTCCACTCGGCCATCGCCATGACCATCGTGATGGCGGTGCTGCACCGGAAGTCGCTGGGGCTGGAGGCGTACATCACGGAGAAGCAGTTCCACGACATCGGCAAGCTGCTGTTCGCCTTTGCCGTGTTCTGGATGTACATCAACTGGTCGCAGTACGTGGTGATCTGGTACGGCCTGCTGCCGCACGAGCAGGAGTACTTCGTCCGCAAGTTCAACGACCCGTTCGGCGGGTACGTGATGGCGGCGGTCATGCTCATCTTCGTGGTGCCGTTCTTTGGCCTGCTGCCGCGCGCCATCAAGAAGATGGCGCCCATCCTGGCCGGCTTTGCCTGCCTGGTGCTGGTGGGACACTGGCTGGAGCGGTTCCTGATAGCCACGCCCAACTACTGGGAGTCGGAGCAGTGGGGCCCCATCGGGATCGGGCTGCCGGAGATCCTCATGGCGCTGGGCTTCCTGGGGCTGTTCGTGGCGAGCTATCGCCTGTTCCTGCAGCGCTACCCCGTGATCCCGTCGCCGGTGTCGCTGAACGCGATTCCCAACGGCCTGGTGACCTTTGCCCGCCCCTCGCGCACGACGGCCACGGTGGCGGAGGCGTGAGGCGGAACCCCGGCTGACGACGGACTCCGGCTTCGGCGGGAGGACGGCGGAAGACGGACGACAGAACGGCGGATGCGGGGTGGATGCGGATGATCCCGCGGCTTCTACGAGAGGCCGCGGGATCGTCGTTTGGGGGATTGGCGGATGGCGATCCGTAGCGGACTCTGCGCGGAAGAGGGGGAAACCTTCCGTCGTGGAATCCGGCATCGTGCACCTGCGGAGGGCCCCCTCCCCCCGGCCCCCTCCCCCGCTTCGCGGAGGGAGGGGGAGAACTGCATTCCCAGCGACCGCCCGCCCCGTGCACGGCCTGGGGTGTATACCCTCTCCCACGCAGTTTGTGGGAGAGGGTGGACGAGCCTAAGCGAGGCCGGGTGAGGGCCACCGCCCGCCGCGCGCGGGCACCGTCCCGGTTCTTTCTCCCCTCCCCCACGCAGTTTGTGGGGGAGGGTCGGGGAGGGGGGCGCCCGGCGTGCCGCCTGGTCTCCGCTCCTCCACGGGACGATCGCAACTGGATTCTTGATCTGCCACGGTGGCACCTACCGCGCTGCGCCGCGATGCGCTATCCTGTTCGCCTGAGCGGACCTCCGTGCCGCAGGGCCGTGGCGCAGGGGTTGCAAACCGCCGTCACTGGGTGCGCCCGCCACGGGCCGGCGCCGCCGCCCGAGGGATCCCGAAGCAAAATCACGAAGCAACATGCGATACAATCCGTTCGCCCGCCTGCTCTCGGCGCTGGCGGCCCTGCTGCTGGCCGGCTGCTCCGTCGTGGGCGGCTCCGGCGGCCCCGCGCCGGCGGAGGACCCGCGCATCGCCGCGCCCCCGGCCGAGGGGCCGCCCGTGCGCCGCGACCTCAAGTACGTCGTGATCGACGTGGACGTGAACGAGCTGCGCTTCATGGACGGCGAGCAGGTGCTGTGGCGCGCCCCCGTGGGCACGGGCACGGGCTTTCGCCTGACGACGAACAGCGGCCGCGACTGGCAGTTCGATACGCCCAGCGGGACGATGTACGTGCAGTACAAGGAGCAGAACCCCACCTGGTTCATCCCGGACTGGTGGTTCATCGAGAACAAGCGCCCCATCCCCCCGCAGGGCTCGCCGGACCGCAAGCAGGAGGGCGGGCTGGGCGCCGCGGCGGTGTACCTGGGCAACGAGCTGGCCATCCACGGCACCGACAAGCCGGAGCTGCTGGGCCGCCGCGTATCCCACGGCTGCATCCGGCTTTCCAACGCGAACGCCCTGCGCCTGTTCCACAACGTGCAGATCGGCACCCCGGTCATCATCGTGGGGCAGGCGCCCCTGCTGGGCGAGCAGCCGGACAGCGTGGCCGCCTACACGCGGCAGGCGCGCCGCGTGGCCACGCCGCCCAATCCGCTCGCGCGGGTGGGGACTGCGGCGCTGCTGACCCGGCTGGACCGCGAGCTGGCGGCGCCGGACACGTCGCACGCGTGGGTCAACACGGCGCACACGCTGCTGGAGCGCGGCCTGGCGGACGACGCGGCGGCCCTGCGCGGGCTGCTGCAGCGCGCGGGGCAGGGGCGTGCCGGCGCGCGCCGCGAGGAGTACGCGACCTTCGTGGCCGACGCGTTCTCGCGCGGGTCGCTGCGCGTGGTCGTGTCGCTGAACCGCATCCCCGAGGCGGCCCGCGCGCGCGCGGCGTCGGCCATCGTGGAGGCGACGATGGAGATGTGGCACGGCGGCCTGGACGAGGTCACGGCGCCCTGGCCCACGCGCCGCTTGCCCAAGTCGCGCCTGGGGCCGGATGGACAGGCCGGGTGGGAGGCCGTGGCGGCCGCGGAGACGGTGTACCGCGACCGCTACCGCACGCGGTCCGCCTCCGCCGGGGAGCGCTGATGGCGGCTGTGGCGGGAAGCGAGCGGCTGGGGCGGCAGGACCTGCACTGCCACACCACCATGTCCGACGGCTACGTGACGCTGGAGAAATTGGTCGAGGTGGCGGCGGAGCGTGGCGTGCAGATGGGCGTGGCGGACCACGTGTCCACGCGGAACATGGACCGCTTCATCTCCACCCGTGCCAAGCTGGACGAGTACCTGGACGTGCTGGAGGACGCGCCCGTCTTTCGCTCGGGCGAGTTCTGCTGGTGCGACGACCTGTGGCACACGCTGCCGGCGGAGGTGATGGACCGCTTCGACTACCGGGTGGGATCCAACCACGGCTTCAACCTTCCAGGCGGGGGGATGGCGTCGCCCTGGTGGCAGGCGCTGCCGCCGGAGTGGGCGTACCGGCCGCAGGAATTGATGGACGTGATGGTGGACGAGCTGTGCCGGATGGTGCGGACCATGCCCATCCACATCGCGGCGCACTCCACCCTCACCCCCCAGGCGCTGTACGACCTGGAGGACGACGTGGACGCCTGGTGGACGGAGCCGCGCGAGGAGAGTTGGGTGGCCGCGCTGGCCGAAACCGGGGTGGCGCTGGAGATCAGCAACCGCTACCGTCTCCCCCACGACCGCCTGCTGCGGCGGGCGCTGGACGCGGGGGTCCGGTTCTCGCTGGGGAGCGACGGACACGGGCTGGAGCAGGTGGCCCGCCTGGAGTGGGCCGCGGAGACGGCGCGGCGGGTGGGCGTGACGGACGCGCAGCTCTTTGAGCCGGAGCGGCGGCGGGGATAGACGGATTCAATGGGCGGGGCGGGCCAACCGGGACAACGGGAGACGGACGTGATGGGACGCGACGACGAGGCGGGGGACCCCAGGCCGCGGGACGAGTGGGAGCGGTCTACCGAGGAGCTGCACGCGCGGGACGTGGCGGCGGCGCAGGCGCGCCGGGGCGGCACGAGCCTGCCCCCGGCGCCAGGGACGGTGCCGGCGGACGGCATCCACGTGACGCCGCCCGCCGAGGGCGAGACGGACTTCGAGAAGATGCGGCGCGACCCCGGCTCCATCCGCGCGGAGGACACGGAGCCGTACGTGGGGCTGCAGTACGTGGCGCGCCTCTTCAAGATCGTGGCGATGATCGTGATCGTCGCCATCATCGCCGAGGTGGTGGCCGGGCTGATGTACGAGGGCGTGGGTGCCGGCTTCAACCTGTTCGCCGAGGTCATCCAGGGGGGCGTGCTGGCCGCCATGCTCTGGGGCGCCGGCGACCTGACGCTGCTGTTCATCGACGTGGGCCACGACGTGCGCGCGGCGCGGGTGCTGCTGGGCCGCATGTCCACGCGGATGAACGCCACGGAGATGGGCGGCGCGCGCCAGCGCAGCGAGGCGCGCTCGGCCAGCCGCGACGGAGCGCGGGAGGGTCGCAGCGAGGCGCGCGGGGGCGATTTGCCGCCGGCCGAGGGAATAGGGAATAGGTAATAGGGAATAGCGGGCCGGTGGATGCGGCTCGCTTGCTCCCGGGCCCGACTCGCGTCTACTTTGTGCGAAGGCATCCACTCTCACCCGAGTGGATGCCTTTCGCGTGGACGGGACGTGCCCGGCCGGACTCTACTCCACGTCTCGCGCGGAGGGCACGATGCGCACGGAGCCCGCTTGGTCCGCGCCCCCGGCTGTCATTCCGAGCGAGGAACGAGTGAGGAATCTACCCGCCCGTGGCGGTGGGTTGCCTCGGTCCTGGTTCTCGCCCGTGCACTGCGGGTCCGTCCGGCTGATGTGATATGAGAGGATCAGGGATGATGATTCGGTGGATGCGTATCCTTCCCCTCGCGATCGTTTTCGCGGCGGCGTGCGGGGATGATGCGGCGGATGCGCCCCGGCCGCCCGCCGCGGAGCCCGTCACGTCCCCGGCGGCAGCAGCGGCAGCGGATTCGGGCGGAGCCGCGGCGCCGGCTTCAACCGCGGCGGATTCAGGGCCGGGGCTGGCCGTGGTGGTGAACCGGCAGGCGGAGCGGTCGTACGCGATGTGGGGGCGCACGGACGCGCAGGCGCTGGAGCTCAGCGTGGAAGACGGGCACAACGTGCTGTACGGCCCCGCCCGCATCCAGATCCGTGGCGGCGCCTTCAGCACGGAGCTCGCGCTGGAGCCCACCGACCGTCCGACGGTGTTCGCCTACGTCACGGAGCCGGGCGGCACGCGGCAGTGGGTGGTGCCCATCCCCCTCGGCAGCACGCGCGTGGCCTGGGGCGCGGGCGCGGCGGAGCTGCCCGACACGCCGCCGCCGGTGGACTGAAGCCAGGTGCGGCATAGGCGTTGATTTCCTGAGGGAGCGCACGCCGGGAACTTCAACGTGCACAGGTCTTTGCGCGCGACCGAAGGATCTACTCCGCGCGGCTGGGGGCCGGCCTCCTGCCGCGTCGCCAGCCCTCGGTCATGCGGGCTGGATCCTTCGGTCGGCGCCATAAACCCAGTCAGGGCAAGGGTTCCGGCGGCGCCTCCCTCAGGAAATCAAACACGGGGAGAACACACCCTCGGAATCCGACTCCGCTTTCCGAGGTGTATGAGCGGGATGGTGGCTGGTGCGAGGGACGGGGCTTGCGGGATGGCGGACGGATTCGATGGCGCGGATTACCCTGGAGATGCGCGGAACGTGAGCGACGAGATCGTGGAGACGGCGGAGGCGGAGGAGCAGGCGGGCGGCGGTGCGGGACGGCCGGCGCTGGACGGCATCGTGGTGGTGCTGTGGCAGACGCAGGACTACGTCAACATCGCCGGCACCATCCGCGCCATGAAGAACTTCGGCCTGTCGCGGCTGCGGCTGGTGCAGCCGGAGACGTGGGACCCGTACCGCATCGAGGGCATTGCCCACGACACGCGGGACATCGTGGAGCGGACGGAGATCCACGACTCCCTCGCCTCCGCCCTGGGCGACTGCAGCTACGTGGTGGGGATGACGGCGCGCTCCCGCCGGGCCAAGCGCGCCGTGGTCCGCCCCCGCGGCGAGGCGCCGGGGCTGCTGGCGCGCGCGGCGGAATCCGTGGAGGGGGAGACGGGGCCCGTGGCGCTGCTCTTTGGCCGCGAAGACAAGGGGCTGAGCAACGAGGCGCTGGACATGTGCCACCGCACCTGCATCATCCCCACCAGCGAGCACGCGTCGCTCAACCTGGCGCAGGCGGTGCTGGTGATGGCGTACGAGCTGTGGATGGTGGCCGAGGGGATGGACCAGCCCATCCGCCCGCCCCGCCGCGAGGTGGTGCCCGCGCGCGTGGAACTGCTGGAGCGCCTGTTCGCCGACATGGAGCAGGCCCTGTGGACCATCGACTTCTTCAAGAGCCGGCAGACGGAAACGGTGATGCGCAGCTTTCGCGAGCTCATCCGCCGCGCCGATCCCGACGCCCGCGAAGCCGGCTTTCTGCGCGCCATGGCCATCGAAGTGATGAAGTACGTGGGCCGCCTGCGCGGGACGGCCGATGCGGCCGAAACCGGAGATGCGGATCCGGTGGATTCCGGCGAGCGGGCGGGAGAAGCGTAAACCGGCCTCTCGGCAGAGGATGCGCCCTTCCGCGGCGTGTCGGGAATTCCCCTACGTCCGGGGCGATCAGGATCAGTGGATTTCGGACGTGCGGGTCGAACTACCGGTATTGTAAGGGGATGGGCCGGGCGGTAGATTCCCTGCGTGTCCAGGAGGCCGCGAAGACGGCCCCGGGCACGGCGAACCGAAACCCGAAAACGGCTGAATCGAACGATGTCTATTCGCGATCTGAACAAGCTGCCCATCGTGGCGCTTCTTGCTCTTACGGCGGCGTGCGGCGGCGGCGGCGAGCAGGCGCCCGCGACGACGGAGAATGCCCCGGCCGCCTCGGGTACGCCCACGGTGGAGATGCCGGCGGAGACCACCACCCCGGCCGCGGCCCCCGCGGCGGGCGCCACGGTGACGCCGGACGCCGGCGGCCAGGTGCACGAGGTGAAGATGGTGAGCACGCAGGGCGGCGCCTCCGGCGAGTTCCAGCCCAAGACGCTCAACGTCAAGAAGGGCGACGTGATCCGCTGGGTCATGGCGGACGGCACCGTGATGCACAACGTCTCCTTCACGCAGGCCGACGGCAACCCGGCGGGCTTCGCGGCCCCGGCCGACAGCCCCTACCTGACGCAGGCGGGCCAGAGCTTCGAGTACAAGGTGGACCTTGCCGCCGGCACGTACAACTACGTGTGCGTCCCGCACGAGGCCATGGGCATGCTCGGCAGCATCACCGTCTCGTAATCCCAAGCCGGTCCGCACTGAAAAGAGGGAGCCGTCCACTGGACGGCTCCCTTTTTAGTGCCTGGTGACAAGTGCCTGGTGATACCAAAGCGCCGGGTTCCTTGTGCAAATGGGCGCTGCAGTTCACGCAGAGTGCGCAGAGCCAAAAAGATGAGGACGCAGAGGAAACCCGGTTGGGACCTCTGCGTCCTCTCTTCTTTTTCTCTGCGCCCTCTGCGTGAAACACGATGGGTGGATGCACACGGAACCATCGTATTCGGTATGACAAGCGCCTGGTGACAAGTGCCTGGTTCTTGCCTGGTACTTGGCACGGGTCACTTGGCACTTCCTTTACAGTCCCAACGACGCGCGGATAACGGGGGGAATCCGGTCGGCGGTCCACGGCGGAGAGAACGTGAGCTCCACCTCCGCCTTTTCCACGCCGGGCACCGTCTCCACCGCCTCGCGCGCCTGCTCCAGCAGCTGGCCCGCCACGGGGCACATGGGCGAGGTGAGCGACATCGTCACCTCCACGTTTCCGCCGTCGATGCGGATGTCGTAGATCAGGCCCAGCACCACCAGGTCCAGGTTCAGCTCCGGGTCCTTGACCTTGCGCAGCGCCTTCTTCACGTCGGCTTCGGCGACCATCTCGGCGTCCCTTCGGGAAAGTTGATGTGCGGCGCCTCCATCCGCCGCGGCTGTCGGACCATACCCGCACGGCGCCCCCGCGTCAACCCGCCGCCCGGCCGCTCGCTTGCAGGCGTGGGGGTTGGGCGTATCTTGCCCCGGCCCGATCGATCCCGCCGATCCAATCCACGCAGCCCACAGGCACGATGACCGAACGCACTCCGCCCCGGGTCCGCCGCATCGCCATCAACACCGGCGGCGGCGACGCGCCGGGCCTGAACGCCGTGATCCGCGCAGCCACCCTGTCCGCCCTGAACGAGGGGTGGGAGGTGCTGGGCATTCGCCGCGGCTACATGGGCATCCTGGAAGGCGACGTGGACGGCGAGGAGGGCGTGTTTCCCCTCACGGCCAATGCGGTGCGCGGCATTACCCACCTGGGCGGCACCATCCTGGGCACCACCACGCGCGGCAACCCGTTCGGCCTGGAGGTGCGGCAGCCGGACGGCACCTGGGGCAAGGTGGACCGCAGCGACGAGATCGTGAGCGCCTTTCGCCAGCGGGAGATCGACGCCCTCATCGCCATCGGCGGCGACGGGTCGCTGAGCATTGCCCACCAGCTGCACCAGAAGGGGCTCCCCGTCATCGGCGTGCCCAAGACCATCGACAACGACCTCAGCGCCACGGACGTCACCTTCGGCTTCCAGACGGCGGTGGAGGTGGCCACGGACGCCATCGGCCGCCTGCACAGCACGGCCGAGGCGCACCAGCGGGTGATGATCGTGCAGCTGATGGGGCGCCACACGGGGTGGATCGCGCTGGAGTCCGGGCTGGCCGGCGGCGCGGACGTCATCCTCATCCCCGAGATCCCCTACCACCTGGACCGCATCGTGGAAAAGATCCGCGAGCGCGACGCACAGCGCCGGCGGTTCAGCATCATCGTGGTGGCGGAAGGCGCGCGCTCCGCGGAGGGCGAGGCCAGCTACGCGGATGCGTCGGGGCGCTACGGCGGCATCGCGGACCGCCTGGCGGACGAGCTGGGGGAGGCCACGGGCAAGGAAACGCGCTCGCTCGTGCTGGGGCACATCCAGCGCGGCGGCGAGCCCATCGCCTACGACCGCAGCCTGGCGCTCCGCTTTGGCGCGGCGGCCGTGCGCTGCATCCGCGAGGGGAGCCTGGGCACGATGGTGGCGCTGCAGGGCAACCGCATCCGCGCCGTGCCCCTGGGCGATGCCGTGCACGACATCAAGCGCGTGCCGGCGGACTCGGAGCTGGTGATGACGGGCCGCCAGCTGGGCGTGAGCTTCGGCGACTGACGCTGGCGCAATCTGCGAGGAATCATGCGATCCCCGCCGTCCCCCCGCGGACGGCGGGGGTCGTCGCGTCGTCCCACGGGAGCGTTGCGGCCCAGGGGAGACGTGGAAGTGTGACAGAAGTGGACGACGGATGGCCTCTTTCACGCGTTTGGCCCCGATTTCGCCTCCAAGGCTTGTCCGTAGTGGAACGGTTGATGCTATATTGTGCCCGGTTTGTAGCAGGTCGTATCAGCGCGCGGGTCCGGTCCCGGCTTCGGCGCGCCGCCCCACCCATTCCGCCCCAATGCACGCACCCATCGAAGCGCCGGCGCGCCCCGAACCCGCCCGGGAGGGCCACGTGCCCGATTCCGCGGCCGTGGCGCTGGCGTTCGCTTCCATCCCCCTGGCCGGCACGGCGGAGCAGTGCGCCCGCGCGTGCGTGGCGGCCGTCCGCGACCTGACGGCCGGTCCCGTGCGCGTGGAGGTGCCTACCCGCCCCGTGCCCCTGGCCGTGGGCGACCCCGCCGGGGGCCTGGTGCGCGTGGCGGGCTTTCCCGCGCCCGGCGGCGAGGGCTCGCTGCACTGCGGCGAGCACGTGGCCGCCTGGCCGGCGGGGAGCCTGCAGGCGCTGGTGGAGCAGGTGTCGCGCGTGTGGAGCCTGCAGGAGCAGCGCGCGGCCCAGGCATCGGAGCTGGACCAGCTGCGCTTTCACCTGACGGCGCTGCAGCAGGTGGCGCGCACGCTGGCCGTGGTGCGCGGGGCAGAGGAGACGGAGCGGCTGGTGCTGGACTCCGTGGGCGAGGTGTTCTTCGCCTGGTGGGCGGCGCTGTACCACACGGACGGCGAGCAGTACACCTGCCGCGCCGTCCGTTCGCTGCGCGGCGAGTCGGTGGCGTTCGCCATCCCCGCGCGCGTGGTGCGGGCCATCGCGGCGCCGGGGCAGCCGCCCGTGATCCCGCCGGAGGACGCGGAGATCCGCGACCACGTGCCGGCGGAGGTGGCCGTGGTGGCGCCGCTGGACTTTGGCGAGGGCGACGCGGGGCTGCTCATTTTGGGGCGGCGGATGACGGACGCCCCGTACGAGCCGCACGACCTGGCGCTGCTGCGGGCCCTGGCGGACTCGTCGGCCATCGCGCTGCGCAACGCCGAGCTGCTGGACCGGCTGCGCGCGCAGGCCACCATCGACCCGTTGACGGGGTGCCACAACCGCCGCGGCTTCGACGAGATCCTGGCCATCGAGGTGGCGCGGGCCAAGCGCTACAACCGGCCGCTGTCGCTGGTGCTGTTGGACATCGACCACTTCAAGCGGGTGAACGACGACTTCGGGCACGAGGTGGGCGACCACGCGCTGCAGCGAATCGGGCGGGCGGTGCGCCACACGTTTCGCAACACGGACAGCGCGTGCCGGTACGGCGGCGAGGAGTTCGCGCTCGTGTTTCCCGAGACGCCCAAGGACGAGGGGGCCAAGCTGGCGGAGCGCCTGCGCATCCTGGTGGAGAGCCTGCCGCCCAACCACGAGGTGCCGCGCACGCTCACGGCCAGCTTTGGGGTGGCGTGCTTTCCCGAGGATGCCGAGACCATCCCGGACCTGATCCGCGCCGCCGACCGGGCGCTGTACCAGGCCAAGACCAACGGCCGCAACCGCTGCGAGATGGCCTGATCCGTTTCGGTGCGGGCGCAGCATGACAGGACGGGGGATGCACGATGGCCGTGCGTCCCCCGTTTTCGTTGGTGTGATCCGGTTCCGGTGAGAGCGCGTGTCGTGCGGATTGGCGGATTGGCGGATTGGCGGATTGGC
>DASQZE010000363.1:0-2473 GCA_035638875.1 Longimicrobium sp. | reverse complement strand
GCCGTGGTGCTGCTGGGATGGCAGCGCTGGCGCCGCGCGGAGCCCGTGGCCGCCACCCCGCCGGGCGCGCTGGACACGTCCCCGCCGGAGCCGCGCCGCGTGCCGGGCGTGCGCCTGGTCGCGGCCGGGCGCACGGTCGCGGGGGGCAACCCGTTCCGGCTGGACCGCGCCCCGGCGCCGCTGGGCTTCGCGCGGCCGGGCGAGGGGATGATGCCGCCGGAGCCGATGCCGTACGTCCCGCCTCCGCCTCCCCGCCCGCAGCTGGCGGTGACGGGGATCGTGGGCCCGCCCTGGCAGGCGCTGCTGGAGGGGGTGCCCGGGCGCGAGGGCGCCGTCGTCATCAAGCGGGGCGACGTGCTGGGGGACCTGCGCGTCCGCGAGGTGACGCGCACCACCGTGACCGTATCCGCCCCCGACACCACCTGGCGGCTCACCGTACGCAAGGGCTGGCAGTGATCCCCGGGCTTCACGATCGGTCGTGCGCACGGAGCTCGACGGCCGTCGCACGCGGACGGAGAACACGTCGGATCGGAATCACAGAAAGAACAGGTGGTCCTGTTCTGCAGTGTGCTGCACAGAAAGAAGAGAGCATCTGAACGCAGAGTACGCAGAGTCGAAAAAGAGAGTTCGCGGAGCAAGACCACGATCCGTTCTCCGCGTACTCCTTCTGTTCTCTGCGAACCCTGCGTTCCAATTCCTTGGGACGGGATGCACCGGATCCGGCAAATGGTACGACAGCCCGTTCTCCCCTCCGTTCTCTGCGTCCTCCGCGTCTCCGCGTGAGGCCATCCGTAGAAGCGTGCGTGCACAATCAACTCGAACGGCCGGTATGACACACCCGATCTGCCGATGGCTGCTGCCGGCCCTGCTGTGCCTGGCCGCTCCCCCGCTGCGCGCGCAGGAGGTGGTCTCCGCGAGCGCCGACGGCGTGGACATCAACCTCGTGAACGTGGACCTGCGCACGGCCGTGCAGCTGCTGTCGCAGTACGTGGACCGGCCCGTGTTCTTCGGCAGCGTGGGCGACCACCGCGTCACCTTCGTGAGCCCCCGCCGCGTGCCCCGGCAGGACATCCCGGGGCTGCTGCGCGCCCTGGTGCTGCAGCACGGCTACGTGATGGAGGAGGTGGAGGGGGGCGCCTACCAGCTGCGCAGCACGGCGGCCGCCGCGCCCGCGCAGGCACCCGCCGGTCCGTCACAGCCACGGGCAGCCGCGGGCAACCCCTCGCTGGCCAGCGCGGACGGGGTGGAGCTGTTCGTCATCCGGCTGCGCCATGCCCGCGCCGCGGACGTGGCGGCCACCGTCAACGCGCTGTACGGCCGCGGGGGCGCCGTGGGCGAGATCGGCCAGCGCCGGTCCACGCTGAACGAGGAATTGAACGCCAACCGCGTGGCCCCGTACGGCCAGACGGCGCCGCAGGTCACGGGGACGGGCGTTGGGCGGGGCGAGGTGAGCGGCAACCTGGTCATCGTCCCCGACTTTCGCACCAACGCCCTGCTGATCCGCGCCAGCCGGCCGGACTACGAGCTCATCCGGGCCGCCGTGGAGCAGGTGGACGTGCGGCCCCTGCAGGTGCTCATCGAAGCGACCGTGGCGTACGTGCGCCGCGACTTCAACTTCCAGTACGGGGTGCAGGCCGGCGCCGGCCCCGTGGGGGTGGAGGGCTCGGACAACACCACGCTCGGCGGGAGCACGCGCGGGGGCAGCGCGGCGGACCTGGTGATCAGCGCGCTCAACCTGGGGGGCATCGACCTGGACCTGATTCTCCGCGCGGGAGAGACGCGCAGCAACGTCATCATCCTGGACCGGCCGCTGCTGCTGGCCGCCAACAACCAGGAGGCGGAGATCGTGGTGGGCGAGCAGCGGCCGTTCGTGCAGGTGCAGCGGTCCACGGACGGCGGCGTGCTGGACGAAGTGGTGCAGTACAAGGACGTGGGCACGAGCCTGCGCGTGCTCCCCACCATCAGCGCCGACGGATTCGTGCAGCTGGAGGTGACGCAGGAGGTGAACAGCGCCTCCACCTCCGCCACGGGCGCCCTGGACGCGCCGGTGATCAACACCCGCTCCGTGACCACGGAGCTGCTGGTGCGCGACGGGCACACGGCCGTGCTGGGCGGCCTGGCCAACAGCCAGCGCGACCGCACCAGCGGCGGCGTCCCCTTTCTGTCCGACATCCCGCTCATCGGGGGGCTGTTCGGACGCAAGCTCAGGGCCGACAACGAGTTCGAGCTGTTCGTGTTCATCACCCCGCACGTGATCTACGCGGACGAGGACATGGATGCCGCCGCGCAGGAGCTGCGCGCGCGCCGCAACATGCGCCGCGCCACCGGCAAGGTGCAGCCCCTGCTCCCCGGCGAGCCGCCCGCGGAAGGGGCGCAGCCCGCGCAGTCCGCGCCGGCCGTTTCCCCGCAGCCGGCCACGCCGCAGCCGCAGCCGTAGAAGTCTCCATCCCGGACGGTTCGTCCTCCGCCGCGG
>DASQZE010000362.1:0-7001 GCA_035638875.1 Longimicrobium sp. | reverse complement strand
CATTCCGGTACCATGTCCCTGACGGTCTGCGAGGTGGAAGCCGAAGCCCGGCATCTTTCCGCAGCCGACCGCGCGGAGCTGGCGCAGCGCCTCTTTGCCAGTGTGGAGGATGAGGAGTCCGCAGAATCGGAGTCGCAGGTCGAGCAGGCGTGGCTGGAGGAGGCCGACCGCCGCTACCAGCGCTACCTGGCGGGCGACACGCAGTCCGTTGCCGCCACGGATGCCCGCGCGCGCGTCCGGGTCAGGCTCCGCGAACGCTCCCGCGGCTGACGGATCGCTTTCGGCCATCGACGGTACAGGGACTCTGGAAGGGGCCGGCGCTCGCATGGGCGCCGGTTTCGTCGTATCCTGTAGCAGCTTGGGGGAGCGGGACCGCTTCCGCACTGACGCACTCACGCACTTCGTTCCGCATATGAATCCGACCGAGCGCGACGCCGTGCTCCGGCGCGTTGCCGCCGCCCTGACCACCATCCTGCATCCCGTCACGGGCGACGACATCGTGTCGTCCGGACGCGTGCGCGAGATGGAGGTGCTGGACGACGGCACCGTGCGCTTCAAGTTCGCCCTGCAGGCGGACGATCCCGGCACGCTCGTGCGCCACGCCCGCTCCGCCGCCGAAACGGTGGAGGGCGTGCACAAGGTAAAGATCGACATCTCCCTTCCCGCCGCCGGCGCCCCCCTGCCCAAGAGCAAGTCGCCGCTCCGCGCCGGCAACGTCCCGGCGCCCACGCCCAATCCCAACCTGATCCCCGGCGTGCGGCACATCGTGGCCGTGAGCTCCGGCAAGGGCGGGGTGGGGAAGAGCACCGTGGCGGTGAACGTGGCCACGGCGCTGGCGCAGGCCGGCCGCCGCGTGGGGCTGCTTGACGCCGACATCTACGGCCCCAACGTCCCCACCATGTTCGGCGAGAAGCGCAAGCCGCGCGTGGTGGGCGACAAGGGGCAGGAGAAGATGGAGCCGCTGGATGCCTACGGCGTGCGGCTGATGAGCCTGGGCTTCCTGCTGGACGAGGGGCAGGCCGCTATCATGCGCGGTCCCATGATCGCCGGCATCCTCAAGCAGTTCCTGGGCGAGGTGGCGTGGGGCGAGTTGGACGTGCTGGTGGTTGACATGCCCCCCGGCACGGGTGACGCGCAGCTTTCGCTGGTGCAGACCATCCGCCTGGACGGCGTGGTGATGGTGACCACGCCGCAGGACGTGTCCACGGGCGACGTGCTGCGGGGCATCCACATGTTCGAGCGCACCAACACCCGCGTGCTGGGCGTGGTGGAGAACATGAGCGGCTTCATCTGCCCGTGCTGCGGCCAGCTGTACGAGATCTTCGGGCGGGCGGGCGGGCGGCGGCTGGCGGAGCAGACGGGTGTGGACTTCCTGGGCGAGGTGCCGCTGGAGATCCCCGTGCGCGAGGGCGGCGACATCGGCGTGCCCATCGTCGTCAGCCAGCCCGAGTCCCCCGCCGCGCTGGCCCTGCGCGCCGTGGCGGATGCCGTGATGGCCCGCATCGAAGCGCCGGCCGGCGTGGCCTGACGTCCCCCACCCCCCGGCCCCCCCCCGCCCCCTCCCCCGGCAAACTGCGCCGGGAGAGGGGGAGCACTGCACGGGTGGGAGGAGTTCAGCCGGTGGGGCAGGCTTCCGGCGGACGCCCCCACCCGCTCGATTCCTCGCGACCTCCCCCAATAACCCCTGGGGGAGGTGAACTGCAGAACGTGCCCGGAAGGCCGAGGCCGGGCACCGACGGGGCGCCCCTCCCCCCGGCCCCCTCCCCGCTCGTTCCACGCGGAGTGGGGGAGAACTGCATCCGTGCCCGGGAGGCGGGCCTCCTTGAGGCCCCCGCTCGATTGCTCGCGACCTCCTCCAATGCCCCTGGGGGGGTGTTCGTTTCCGCCGGAGCCCTCGTGCCGGCGTGGCACTGACCCCGTGACGGACAGTCCGCGCAGGTGGACTTCGTGTAGTCGTTGCGGCGAATCCATTCGCTCTGGTGGGAGTTTTCCGGCCGGGCCCGGACGCAAAAAGGGCTGGCGATCGCATCCGATCGCCAGCCCTTCCGTCATCCAGGCGCAGTTGCAGGCCCTGTAACCTGTCCCCTGTAACCCGCAGTTCAGCGGGCTATTCCCTATTCCCTATTCCCTATTCCCTGGCAGTTCACGAGTCCAGCCACGCCCGGTCCTCCGCCGAGAGCCGCGCCCGCGCCGCCGACCGCTCGCCGCGCTGGATCAGCTTCACCACGAGCCAGCCCACGAGCACGATGGGGAGGATCTTGACGGCCAGCGTGAAGAGCAGCCCCAGGAAGCCGAAGGCCAATCCGAAGATCACGCCGAAGATGGCGAGCAGAACGGTCAGCACCACGAAGGCGACGATGCCGACCACGAGGAGACCGATCAGGGCACTGAGCATGGGACCACTCCTTTATCTGCGAAAACGTCTTTTCAACGGGTCGATACGCCCGAGCGCGTCAGTCGATCCACTCCACGTCGATGCTGCCCAGCGCGGCGCTGATGCGCACCGTAAGCTTGTCGCGCGCGCCGTCGTAGTTGCGCGTGTACCAGGCGTCGCCGCGGCGCACCATCCCCGCGGGCGAAAAGCTCGAAAGGAACGAATCCTTCTCGATGCGCACCCCCAGCGACCGCGGAAAGCGCAGGGTGAGCGAGCCCACCCCCATGTCCACGTCCATGCTGGCGCTGCGTCCCCACGCCCCGTCGAACTCCAGCGTGGCCTCGCCCACCCCGCCCTCGAAGCGCAGCCGCTCCGCCCGCGCGTTCCCCAGCCCCCGCACGCGGATGCTGCTGGCGCCCGCGGCGATCTTGACCGTCCCCGCCGGCACCCGGTTGGGCGCGCTCCACCGGATCTGCGATTCGCTCGCCCCGGTGGACAGGTCCACACTACGGAGCGAGAGCCCGCCGAGTTCCAGGTTGGCCGTCCCCGCGCCGAACTCCAGGTGCAGGTCCGTGGGCACGGACGGCGCCAGCTCCACCGTGGCGCTGCCCCCGCGCTGCACCCGCTGGTTGCGGCGGATGCCCTCCACCCCCAGCCGCAGCCGCCCCGCCGCGCGGTCGTACGCCGTCACGGGGCGAAACTGCCGCTCGTCGTAGCGCATCTGCAGGCGGTACAGCAGGGTGCCGGCCGCGGGCTGCACCCGCAGCTCGCCGGCGCCGTACGTCAGGTCCACCCGCAGCGCCCGCTCGCCCTGCAGCTGGCGCGCGGAGGTGACGGTCCGCCACTCCTGCGCCTGCGCGGGGGCCGCCGCGCCCAGGAGCGCGGCGGCCGCGAGGACCAGCGGGGCGGCGAGGCGCTTAGACCGCACCGGCGCCCCCCGGGGAGGCGTCGTCCAGACCGCCCAGTCCCATGATCCGGCGGTAGCGGCGCTCGCGCCACACCCGCGAGCCCGTGATGAGCACCGCGCCCACGCCCACGCTGGCCGCCAGCCACAGCATCACCCCGGCAAAGAACCCCACCAGGTCGCCCACGAAGCCCAGGAACCCGGTCATCCCCAGCAGGTGCGCCGCCAGCAGGGGCGCCAGCAGCAGCGCCAGCCCCGTGAAGACGTACGCGTAGGCGTTGCGGTGCCGCACCTCGAAGCTGCCGCGCTGCTCCGCCGTGCGCTCGCCCAGGGCGTGCGCCACGGCGACCACGCCCACCATCGCCGCGCCCGCCACGGCCACCCAGAACAGCGGCACGTACACCAGCAGGAGCGGAATTCCCACGATGGTCACCGCCAGGGCCACCAGCCCCACGATGAAGGCCGGGATCACCAGGAAGTTGGCCGCCAGCCCGATGGCGACTGCGCGTCCCGTGTCGTTGCGGACGATGTCGCTCAGCCGGTTCAGGTGCGGCAGCCCGTAGAAGATGAGTGCCGCGCCCACGCCCGCCAGGACGAGTCCCAGCGCCAGCGTCTCCATGAGCCCTACCAGCCCCTGGCCGATGGGCGCGAACCACGAGCGGCCCAGGCGCACGCGCGTGGCCACCGGGGCCCCGTCGCGCATGCCGATGGCGTGCCCGTTGTCCACCACCCGCATCTCGCCGGCAACACGGGCGCCGTGGTCCACCAGCCGCCCGCCGCTCACCACCGCGTCACCGGTGACGACGGCGCCGGACTCCAGCCGCAGGTCGCCGCGGGCCACGGTCACGTCGCCGCGCACTTCGCCTAGCACCGTGAGGTCGCCGTTGAGCACCACCACGTCGCCGTCCACCGTCTCGCCGGCCGCGATGGTACGGTCGCCGTTGATCTGCAGCACGTCGTCGCGGACGGTGACGCGCGGCGCCACCGGGGGCACCGGGCCGCGGGGCGCGGGCGGAGCGGCCGGCGCGGCGACCGCGGCGGGCGGCTCCGTCCCCAGCACGAGGGAATCCTGGGCCATGAGCCGCGCGCTGCCGGCGAAGACCGCCAGCGCAAGCACGCCCAGCTTGATGTTGTCAGTACGCATGGGTCATCCCCGTGGTGGGGCTCTTGAGAAGACGGACCATCAGGAGGGCCGAGACCGGGATCGCGGCCAGGATCAACAGCAGCAGCAGCGGCATGCCCGCCGTGGTGGGCCCGGGAATGCCGGCCAGCAGGTCGGCCATCCCGCTGAACGCGCCGCTGCGGGCCACCGCGCCGGTGGCCTTCACGATCGCGGTCCACGCCACCTCGGTCACCCAGGCGCGCCCTACGCCCCACAGGGCGCCGACGCTCACCAGCGGGTGGGCCGCCAGGTACACGCCCAGCATGGCCAGCGGCGCGATGAAGGCCACGAGCGCCGTCATCAGCCCCATCCACCCCTTGACCGTGGCCGGCAGCCAGCGGCTCCGGGCCTCGGCAACGGCGGCGGGGGCGGCCGCCTCGGACGTCATGGGGGCCAGCTGCACCCGCGACATCACCGCCGCGGCAAAGGCCTCGGACGGCTCGTAGGCCGGAAGGCTTTCCAGCGCCGCGATCAGGGCGCGGGCGCTTTCCAGCTCCGCCGTGCAGTGGGTGCACGAACGCAGGTGCTGCTCGGCCACGGTGCGCTCGCGGTGGGAAAGGTCTCCCTCCGCCAGCTGCTCCAGCGTCCAGTACGGCAGGTGTCCGGTTGCGTCCGTCACGGTGGCCTCAGGCGTCGGTTCGGTTCCATGGGTGCCCGTACGCGGGTGGGTCGTATGGAGTTTCAGCGCTGCGCAAAGTCATCACGCCACGCGCAGGTGCTGCAGCTGCTCGCGCAGCTCGTTGCGCCCGCGATGGATGTACGTCTTTACGGTGCCCAGGGGCAGCGAAAGGATCTCGGCGATCTCCTGGTACTCGCGCCCTTCCACGTGCCGGAGCAGGATGGCGGCCTTGTACTCGGGGCGCAGCTTGCTGATGGCGCCCTCGATCTCCTCGCCCAGCTCCTTGGCCTCCAGCAGCTCCTCGGGGTTTTCGTCGTCCGAGGCGATGGTAATGCTGGTGGCCTCGATCTGCTCGGCCGTCACGGCGTTGCGCGACCCGTCGATGGAGACGGTGTTCAGCTCCTTACGCCGGATGTGGTCGATCGTCAGGTTGGTGGCGATCTTGAAGATCCAGCTGCTGAACTTGAACCGCGGGTCGTAGCGGTCGATGTTGTTGAACACGCGCACGAAGGTCTCCTGCGCCAGGTCCTCGGCCTGCTCCCGGTCGCGGATCATGCGATAGATGATGGAGAACACGGGCCGCTGGTAACGGCCCAGGAGCTCGCGATACGCCTTCTCGCTGCCCGTCTGGGCGCGAGTGACGAGTTCGTGGTCAGAGACCGGAGTTGTGTTCACCGCTGTAGTTCGGGGGTCCGATGAATCAGACTCGCCGGGTGCCGTACGGGCCCGGGGCGCGGGGAGTTTCAAGGCGGGATGCGAGCCTTGCTCGGGGCGGCGCACAGGCGCTACCTTGGCGCCCCGTATTCTAAGCAATGGAGCGGTTTTACGGTATGCCAGACACACAGGCGCCCCCCTCGGCGCTCCCCGCGCCCGCCGAAAAGGCGGCGCACGTACGGCGGATGTTCGATTCCATCGCGCCGCGCTACGACCTGCTGAACCACGTCCTGTCGCTCAACATCGACCGGCTGTGGCGCAAGCGCGCCGTCAACCGCCTGGGCTGGGAGCGCGCTCCCGCCGGCACCTACCTGGACAACTGCGCGGGCACGCTGGACCTGGCCGTGGAACTGGCGAAGCGCCCCGCGTTCAAGGGCCGTGTGGTCGGAAGCGACTTCACGTACGCCATGCTGGAGAACGGCGTGCGCGCCGGCAAGACGGCGGGCGCCCCCATCGAGCCCGCCTGCGCCGACGCGCTGGCCCTGCCGTACCCCGACCAGTCGTTCGACGGGGCCACGGTGGGCTTCGGCGTGCGCAACCTCGCCGACCTGGACGCGGGGCTGCGCGAGATGGCGCGCGTGCTCAAGCCCGGCGCGCGCTGCGTGGTGCTGGAGTTCACCACGTCGGGGTGGCAGCCGTTCCGCGGGCTGTACTTCTTCTACTTCACGAAGGTGCTGCCGATGGTGGGGCGGATGGTCTCGAAGCATTCCTCCGCCTACACCTACCTGCCGGAGTCGGTGATGAGCTTCCCCGAGCCGGCGGAGCTGGCGCGGCGGATGGCGGCGGCCGGCTTCAGCGGTGTGAAGTGGGAAACGCTCTCGGGCGGAATCGCGGCGCTGCACCACGGGACGCGCGAATGAGCACCGTGGCGCGGATCATCCTGGCGTCGCTGCTGCTGGGGTTCTTCGGGTGCTGCGTGGCGTCGGCGGCGCTGCAGCTGCTGGCGTGGCGGCACGTGCGCGCCGACCGCGGCCCCACCGTGCGCGGCGTGTGGAACCCCGACGACTACTTCGACGCCACGGGTCTGCGGCAGATGCGGCTCGCGCGCTGGCTGCTGGTGGTGGGCGGCGTGCTGTTCGTGTCGTACGTCGTGATGGGGCGCGTGTTCACGGCGCTGGCGTCGTAGGGGCGGAGGATGTGCGGATGTGCGGAGGCAGATCCGCGCGGGTGGTAGGGTGCGTAACGAAGGGTGGATGAAGGATGGTGCCCCTGGGCTGCCATCCGAACC
>DASQZE010000361.1:0-6717 GCA_035638875.1 Longimicrobium sp. | reverse complement strand
CCGGCACCGTGGAGCCCCTGCGCTCCGTGGGCGTGAACGCGCAGGCCGCCGGCGCGCTCACCACCGTCAACGCCGAAGAAGGCGACTTCGTGCAGCGCGGCGCCGTCATGGCCAGGCTGGACGCGCGCGAGCTCGAGGCGCAGGTCGCCAGCGCCCGCGCCAACTGGGAAGTCGCCCGCGATGCCTTCAGCCGCGCGCAGCAGCTGCGCGACCGGCAGGTCATCACCCAGGCCGAGTACGACGCCGCCCGCGCCGCCGAGGCCGCCGCACGAGCCAGCCTGGACCAGGTGCGCACGCGCGTGGGCTACATGGTGGTCCGCGCGCCCGCCTCCGGCGTGGTGACGGAAAAGCTCGTGGAAGTGGGCGCCGTCGTCGGCGCGCAGACCAAGCTGTTCACCATCGCCGAGGTTTCCACGCTGGTGACGCGCGTGGGCGTGTCGGAGCTGGACGTGGGATCGCTGCGCAGCGGACAGGGCGCGCGGGTGATGCTGGACGCGTATCCCGGCCAGCGCTTCGAGGGCCGCATCCGCCGCATCTTTCCCTCCGCCGATCCCGCCACGCGCCTGGTGCCCGTGGAGGTCGCGCTGACGGGAGAGGCGGCGCGGGCCGCGCGGCCCGGCTTTCTGGCGCGCGTGGCGTTCGCGCTGGGCGCGCGCGAGGACGTGGTGCTCGTCCCCGCCAGCGCCGTGGTGGGGCAGGCGGGCGCGCAGCAGGTGTTCGTGGTCGTCAACGGCAAGGCCGAGCGGCGCACGGTGGAGACGGGCCTCTCGTCCGAGGGGCGCGTGGAAATCGTCAGCGGCCTGCGCGTGGGCGAAGCCGTGGTGACGACCGGGGCCAACAACGTGCGCAACAACGCCGACGTGCGCGTGGTCAGCGGCCCCGGCGGCGCCCCCCCGGGATCGCGCCCGGACAGCGCGGCCGGGGGAGAACGCAGGAGGGGCGGCCGATGAGCGACATCCATCCCCGCGGCACGCCGGACGGGTCCGAGCCGGAGCGGATCGAGACGGGACCGACCGGGGCCGGATCGGCCGAGCGGACATCGACCGGGATCCCGCTGGCCGAGACCGTGTCAGCCGACGCCCTTGAGGCGCGCAAGACGCGCGGGCTGGCCACGCTGGCCATCAACCGCCCCGTGGGGACGGTGATGCTGTCGCTGGTGGTCGTCGTCCTCGGCATGTTCTACCTGGGCCGCCTGCCGCTGGACCTGCTGCCGTCCATCGTCTACCCGCAGATCCGCGCGGGCGTCAGCTATCCAGGCGTGGAGCCGGAGGTGCTGGAGGAGACGGTCGCGCGGCCGCTGGAGACGGCGCTGGCGCCCACGGAGGGCGTTACGCGCATCGAGACGGAGGTACAGGAAGGGCGCGTGGGCGTCAACCTGGTCTTCGACTACGGAACGGACATCGACCTGGCGCTGTCGGAGGCGTCCAAGAACCTGGAGCGCGCCCGCTCGCAGCTGCCGGAAGAGGCCAATCCGCCCACCATCGGCAAGTTCGACCCGGCGCAGTCGCCCATCTTCGAGGGCGCGTTCTCGTCCGCCGAGCGGCCCCTGGCGGAGCTGCGCGACTGGGTGGACCGCCGCCTGGTGCCGCAGCTGCTCACCATTCAGGGCGTCGCGGCCGTGGACGTGTCCGGCGGCCTGACGCGCGAGGTGCAGGTCGTGCTCGATCCCGAGCGGCTGCGCTCCTATGGCCTGACCGTCAGCCAGGTGAACGACGCCCTGCGCGCCGCCAACCAGGACGTGGCGGCGGGACGGGTGCAATCCTCCACGCGCGAAGTGGTGGGCGTGACGGAGGGCAAGTTCAAGAGCGTGAACGACATCCGCTCGCTCGTCCTGTCGCTCCCCAACGGCGGGCGCGTGCCGCTCACCGAGGTGGCCGCCGTGCGCGACACCACCCGTGAGCAGCGGCTGTGGGTGCGGCTCAACGGCGTGCCGGCGGTCAAGATCTCCGTCCGCAAGCAGCCGGACGCCAACACCGTGGCCGTGGCCGAGGCGGTGGAGGAGCGGCTCACGCGGCTGCAGGGCACGAACTTCCTGCCGTCCGGCGTGCAGTTCCGCGCCATCGAAAGCCAGGCGACGTTCATCCGCAACTCCGTCAACTCCGTGCGCGACGCGGCGGTCGGCGGCGCGCTGCTGTCGATGATCGTCATCTTCCTGTTCCTGGGAAGCCTGCGGAAGACGCTCGTCATCGCCCTGTCCATCCCCCTGTCGCTGCTGGCGACGTTCGTGATGATGGGCATGGGCGGATTGACGCTGAACATCATGTCGCTGGGCGGCCTGGCGCTGGGCGTGGGGCTGCTGCTGGACAACGCGATCGTGATGCTGGAGAACGTCTACCGAAGGCGGGATGCGCTCGGCGAAGACGCGGAGACGGCGGCCCACCGCGGCGCGAAGGAAGTGACGAGCGCCGTCGTCGCGTCCACCACGACGAACCTGGCGGCCGTCGTGCCGTTCCTGCTGATCACGGGCCTTACGGCGCTGATCTTCAAGGAGCTCATCCTCACCATCTCGTTCGCCATCCTGGCGTCGCTGCCCGTGGCGCTGACGCTGGTGCCCATGCTGGCGCACCAGCTCACGCGCATCGGGTGGAGCAGCCGCCTGGGCGAGAGCCGGCCGCTCGTGGCGTTCGACCGGGGGATGGAGCGGCTACGGCGCGGCTACGTGCGCGCGGCCAGGGTGGCGGTGCGCTTCCGCTGGGCCACGCTGGGCGCGGCGGTCGTCGCCCTGCTGGCCATGATCCCCCTCACCAGCAACCTGGGCAACGAGTTCCTGCCGCAGGTGGACGACGGCAACGTGAGCGTGTTCGTGGGGCTGCCCCCGGGCTCGTCGGCCGCGGAGACCAACCGCGTCACCACCGAGGTGGAGCAGATGGTCAAGCAGATGCCGCACGTGCGCAACGTCTTCACGACGGCGGGCGGCATGCTCTTCGGCGGCAGCACGGCCGAAATCGGCGGGCGCGGATCGATGACCATCACCCTGGCGCCGCCGGGAGAGCGGGACATCTCGGCAGACGCGTGGGTGCAGCAGATGCAGGCCAAGATCAACGAGCGCGGCTTTCCCGGCGCGCGCGTGTTCGTGCGCCCGCCCCGCATCCGCGGCCTGCGCACCAACAACGCCGGCACTGACGTGGCCGTCACCATCACCGGCGACGACCTGCAGGAGCTGGCGGCGCTAGGCGAGGAGGTCACGGAGCGGCTGGAGGGCGTCCCCGGGCTGCAGAACATGGAGCCGTCGGCAGAGGAGGCCAGCCCGCGCATCTCCATCCGGCTGGATCCGCAGCGCGCGTCGTACCTCGGGCTGAACGCGGGCGCAGTGGGGCAGACGGTGCGCACGGCGCTGGACGGGGCCGTGCCCACGCGCTACACGGAGGGCAACCGCGAGTACGACGTGCGGGTGATGTTCGACCGCGAGCGCTTCACATCGCCCGAGGTGCTGGGCGCCATCGCGCTCTTCCCGGGCGGCGGGGCGGGCACGGGGCCCGTGTACCTGCGCGACGTGGCGGACGTGCGGATGGGAGTGGGCCCCTCGACGGTGCTGCGCGAGAACCAGAACCGCATCCTGCGCGTTACGGGCGACGTGTCCACGGACGAGACCACCGTGGGCGAGGTGAACGAGGAGATCCGCAAGCGCCTGCAGGGGCTGGAGCTGCCGGAGGGATACGGGCTGATCTACGGCGGCGAGGAAGAGGCCATCCGCGAGAACTCGCGCCAGCTGCTGATCGTGACGCTGCTGGCCGTGTTCCTGGTGTTCGTGGTGCTGGCGGTGCAGTACGAGTCCGTCATCAACCCCATCGTCATCCTGCTGGCCATCCCGCTGTCGCTGGTGGGCGTGGGCTTGGCGCTGTGGATTACGCAGACGCCCATGAGCGCGCCGGTGCTGCTGGGGGTGATCCTGCTGGCGGGCGTGGTGGTAAACAACTCGATTCTCTTAGTGGAGTTCATCGAGGAGTTCCGGCGAGACGAGGGCGCATCCATGCAGGAGGCCGCCGTGCAGGCGGGCTCCGTGCGGCTGCGCCCCATCCTGATGACCACGCTCACGTCGTTCCTGGGGATGCTGCCGCTGGCCATCGGCATGGGCGAGGGCTCGGAGCTCATGCGGCCGCTGGCGGTGGCCATGTGCGGCGGCGTGCTCGTCTCCACCCTGCTGACGCTGTTCGTGGTGCCGAGCGCGTACGTGATCCTGAACGGCGGCGCGGAGCGGCTGGGCGCGCTCATCACCCGCAAGCCGCCGCGGCCGGCCCCCAGCACCAAGCCGGCCTCCGTCGCGGGGGACTGACGGCGGCCCCGGACGGATTCGGCGGATACGGCGGATCGGATGCAAACGCGAGAGGGCGGGCCACGGCGGCCTGCCCTCTTGTCTGCGGCGGCTGGGGGACGGCGGCGGGCAGCGATGCGGAGATTCGGATCCGCGGAGGGGCCGGGAGCGAATGAATTCGCGGCTACGACGTCACACTGTCCGCCTCCGCGGACACCACCGCGGGCGAGATCCTGCCGGGGGGCAGCGATCCGCCGCACCGCCGGCTTGGGATCAGCCGGAGGCGGCGTGGGCGTGCCGGGCGTCGGTCTGGCGCTGCAGGGCCACGACGCGGCGGTCGCCGGGGGGCGCCAGCTCGATGCGGGCGGCGCGGTCCCACGGGGCGGCCTCGATGTCGAACACGCACGCGACGGGCTCGCCTTCCGCGCCGGTGCACAGGGCGGGGAGCTCGGCGCGGCGGGTCAGGAACGGCAGCCCCGTCACGATGCCCGCCGCCTTGCGAATGGCCCTCACCACCTCCTTTGCATCCATCGACTCGTACGGGAACTCCTGCGCCGCCAGCCATTCCTGCAACTCGTCGTTTTCGGCCGACAGCGCGACCAGGTCCGGCACCGGCTCCGCGGCCGAGACGGCGAACGCCGGGCCGATGCCGCGTGACAGGGCCGTCAGCACGCAGCTCACGTAGCCATCCGCCCCCGACCACTCCTTCCGGTATTCGCCGCAGCCCCCGCCCTCGTCCCCGTCGCGGTGGGTGACCTCCACGAACCGCTCGAACACGGCCCACCCGTGGTCGTACAGCCCGGCCAGCGGGCTGCGGCCGTCGTAGACCGCGTCCAACTCGTCCTCCAGCACACGCACGCCGGCGAACGTGAGCAGGTAGAACTGCACGCGGCCGGCGTCGGGATACGGGAACAGCGCCGCGGGCGCCGCATCGTCCAGGAGATCGGCCGCGCACCGCACGAGGGCGCTGGCCTCGCTGCGCACCACGTCGTCCGCGTCGCCACCGATCATGCCGGGGCCGCGGGTGCTGTACACGCTGGCGCTGCCGTCGCAGAACGCCGCCACCGTGATCGCTGCATCCTCCGCCCTCCATTCCATCAGCACGCCGTATACGTCCGGGGCTTCCGCCGTGGGCACCATCCCCCACTCCGCCGGGGGACGGGCAAGGAACCGTTCGCGCATGTCCCGCGCGAAGCCTGCATAGGCCGGGGGCGTGGTGGAGTCCATGCTGCAGTCGATGGCTCGGATGAACGGTGCGTCCCTGCGGCGGCGAGGCTCCCCCCCGATTGCGGGACCCATAATGAGCGCGGCGTTCGGTCACCCGTCCGCCCGCGCGTTTCCGCCCTCGGCAAACGTCGATCCGGATTGCTCGTCTCAGCGTAACCCGTTGATGAATAATGTCTTAGGACAACCGCACACGCACCGATGGTAGCATCTGGAGCTGGGATGTGGGGACGGGCGGTCCCAACGAGTGGCGTGAATGTCCCGCAGCGCCTGCAACGGTCATCCGCAACCCTGGCCCGTGTCGAGGCTTGGAGGCTGTACGATCGGCTCGTGGGTTGAAGAAGGTGGAATAGATTCTACCCTGGAACCCTTGCCGAGAGAGACTTTGATGGCGCTGAACATCAAGAATCCGGAGGCCGGGCAGCTCGCCCAGGAGTTGGCCGCACTTACGGGAGAGAGCCTGACTGACGTGGTGACGTCTGCCTTGCGTGCCCAGCTTACGGTGGTGCGGCGGCAGAGGGACCCGTCCGCGCTGATGGACGACAGCCAGCAGATTCAGGCATTCGTGGCCTCCCTTCCCGATCTTGACCGGCGTACGCCGGAGGAACTCGTCGGCTACGACGAATTTGGCCTGCCGAGCTGACCAAGGGTCATCGATGCATCTGCACTGGTCGCGATTCTCCTCGGCGAGCCCGAGGCGCCGCGCCTTGTGCAGGCGATCGCGGCGGACCCGAGTCGCCTCGTAGGCGGCCCACCGCTGGTGGAAGCCTCCGCCGTGATGCTCGGCAGAAAGGGGGCGCAGGGGGAGATTGCGCTCGATGCGCTACTCCAGCGGCTCGAGATACGCATCGTCCCATTCACGCCCGAGGCTGCCGCCCACACACGGTCAGCTTATCGGCGATACGGCAAGGAAGTCGGAGCACCCTCGGTGCTGAACTACGGCGGCTGCCTCTCCTATGGAACCGCGCTAGCCCTTGGAGAGCCGCTTCTGTTCAAGGGCGACGACTTTCCGGACAGACATCGCGGTGGTGGCCTACTGAATTCGGTGTACCGGTAAACGAGAACGAAAGGGCGGGCCACGGCGGCCCGCCCTCTTGCCTTCGTGTTGCTTCGCCGGCGCTCAAGCTCCGGATCGCTCACGAAGCGCTCGACGAGAGCGCGTGCATGTCCGACTGCTCATGCGACTGCGGCGACGGCCAAGTCCGCGACCGGCGCGTACGCGGCAGCGAGGCGGGACGGGT
>DASQZE010000360.1:0-2250 GCA_035638875.1 Longimicrobium sp. | reverse complement strand
GTCACCCATGTCGTAGATTCGCGGGCTTGTGGACGGATGGTTGCTTAGACACCACCCATCTTACTGCAACCCAAGAAGATGCGACATGGGCTTTTTCTATCTATGACTCACGAATTCCATTTGGGATGAATAAGGCAGGTTGAGTGCACACTCAATTCGGACATCCGGTATTACACTGCCGTTTCACACGGAGGGCACGGAGAACTGCGAAGATCGAGCGACTACGAAGGATCGAGAAAGGTTCAGCCCACGATAGGAAATGGAGGGCGCAGGCAGCTCCTGGTGCAGGTGCTCCGCTCCGCTTCCGCATCAGAAGCGGAGGGAGTGGCGGTCGCGGGTGGCGGCGCGCGTGCGGGTGAGCTCCTCCAGGAAGGCACGCGAGGCCGTGGGGAACGCGCCCTCGCGGCGCAGGGCCGTGGGACCCACCGCCAAAAAGTCCTGCATGGCCCGCCGCAGGCTGCTGTCGGACGCGTAGCCGCAGGCGTGGGCCACGGAGAGCACCGTGCGCCCGGGGTCGTCCAGGAGCGAGGCGGCGAGCAGGATGCGCATCCAGGCCAGCAGGCGCCGCGGGGGCGGCAGGCCGCCGCGCTCGGCCCAGCGGAGGACGGTGCGCTCGGACAGGTGCAGCCGCCGCGCCAGCTCGCGCGCCTTGCCGCCCACGGCCACCACCTCCGCCGCCGTCATCATCAGCATGCGCGTGCGGCCGGAGAGCAGCGGCGGCAGCGTGCGCTCCAGCAGCGTCTGCAGCGAGCGGCCCTCCACCGACCGCAGCCGGCGGTAGATGGCCTCGTGGGTGTCGTCCTCCACCAGCGAGATGATGTCGGTGACGCCCCACTCGCCCAGCGTGCGCAGGTCTCGCGAGCGCCCGGCGCGGATCTCCAGCGCCGCCAGCACGGTGGCGGACGGGAACTCCCACAGCAGCGCGCGCAGCTCCGACGAAAGCTGCGGATCGTCCCGCGGCGAGTCGGCGTAGGGGTCCACCACCAGGATGGCCGCGGGGGGCGAATCCACCACGGCGCGGCGCAGGCCGTCCCAGCTGGTAAGGAAGGTGCACTGAAATCCACGTGGCCCCACCCTGCGCACGCGCTCCCGAAATGCACTGTTTGTGTGCAGCACCAGAAGGGGGCGAAGGGGCGTGGCCATGACGTGTCTGGAAATATTCGGTAGGAGAGTGAAAGGGAATGGGCGGTGGCGGCCGTCCGAGTGCACATTGAGTGCATCCCCGGGCAATCACCATCCTGGACGCCCACCCAACCGTCACTGCATCATCCCACTACTGGAGCGAAGATGAAACTCGCCCGGACCCTCCTGTCCGTCCTGACCCTGTCCGTCCTTGCCGCCTGCGGCGACTCCGTTACGGCTCCCCAGGCTGAGCCCGAAGTCCTGCCGTCGCTGGAGAGCTCAATGTGCGCCGGCGGGGCCATGGTCAGGGAGACCCTTACCGACGGCAGCGTCGTCTTCCGCTGCTCGCAGCTGGGGTCCGGGGGCTGATTTCCCGCTCGACCACTCGGCTACTGGAAGCCCCAAGACACCATCGGTGTCTTGGGGCTTTCCGGTTGGTGCGCGTTGCCCGGGCTGCTTACGCGGCCTGGAGCGATGCGACGAACTGGGCAGCCAGCGTTTCCGCGCTGGACGACGACGAGCCGCTCTGCTGCACGGCCTGCTCGATGCGCCGTCCGTTGCGGGCGGCTTCCAGGATTGCCTCGCTCCGGATGAGCGCCTTGGCGTCGCCGGTTTCCTGGGCGATCTCGATGGCCCGGGTGGACGCCTGCTCCGCCCGGTCCCACTCGTTCAGGCTGGAGGCACCCAGCGCAAGCTCCGTGAGCGCGTCGGCCGCGACCGTGCGGGCGAACGGCTCCTTCGCGATGCGGATGCACTCCGTCCAGTAGCGGCGGAACGTCGTGCGGTCGCCGGAACCGCCGGCGGCGCGCGCGATGTGCGCCTGCACCACGAAGCGCACCGCGGGATCGGAGAAGTGCGACAGCACGCTCTCGAAGATCGGCAGCGCCCGGGCGAAGTGGCCCTGGTTCATCCAGAAGTACGCCACGTCGTGCGCCAGCGCCGGCACGGACGGGTGCGACGGCCCGTAGGCACGGTACGCCTGGCGCGCGAAGTCTTCGGCGTGCGACGGCCGGCCCGTTTCGGTGGCGATCACGAACAGGTCGTGCAGCGCCATGCCCTGCACCTGCTGCAGCCCCTTGCGGCGCGCGGCACGGAGGGCCTTGATGTGCATGCGGTGCGCGGCCGGGA
>DASQZE010000359.1:0-7511 GCA_035638875.1 Longimicrobium sp. | reverse complement strand
CTCGCCGTACAGGGCCACCGTGACGGCGAGGGGGATGCGGCGCGGGGCGAGATCCGCGTGTCCGACACGGGGCCGGGGGTCGCGGCGGCGGAGCAGGGGGCCATCTTCGAGCCGTACTACCGCAGCGAGGGGACGGCGCAGGCGCCGGGCGTGGGGCTGGGGCTGGCGATCTCGCGCGGGCTCGTGGAGCAGATGGACGGCGAGCTGCTGCTGGAAAGCGAGCTGGGCGCAGGCACCACGTTCATCATCCGCCTTCCCCTGGCCGCCGGCCCCTCCGAACCCGCGGACGCGCCGGCCGGCTGACGTCGCCCGATCGTGCACGCCGGCTTCAACGATGGCCTCACGCCGAGGACTGCAGAGACGACGACGGATCGGGAATCACACAGAGACCCAGGGATGAGGTGTCGCCCCTTCGTTGTCTCTGTTCCTCTATGTGCACTGTTCTTGCTGTCCTCCGCGCCCTCGCGTTGCGACGGCAGGACTTCGCATGCAAGACGAATCGCGAAATTCGGTATCATGCCAACATGCCGGGAGAGACTTCTGGAATCCTGACTCACGATTCCGCATTCCTGCCGGATTTCTGGGTTGCGATCCGGAAGTATGCCCCGCAGGATGGTATCACACAGAATCCAACAGAGGCAACCGAGTTCAGCCCTCTGTGACTCTGTGTGCGTGATTTCTGTTGCCGGATCTGCCCGTCCCAGGACGACGGTCGGCCACGCTCCCAGCGGGGGCCTTGGCAGATCATTTCCACGATCGCGTCGGTTGTGGACGCAGCCTGGTCACGGGCGCAGCCAGGGGAGAGGCCGCAGAGACCCACGGACAGGACACGGAGCCTGGGCACCAACCTCTGCGCCCTCGTCTCTTTTTCCCTGTGCCCCCTGGTTGCAACGGCTCGTCCCCCGATGTACCAAAGGAAACGATGATCAGGGGATCGCGCCAACGATGCGGAAGCGGCGGCGGGGACGAGACACGCTTTCACCCCTTCCCGGCGCCTCCGCCTTTCCGTGTCCCGGCGCGGGAAATCGTCCATACCCGGCCTGGGGTGAAGGGAAGGCCGGATACACGCCGGCCCCTTGCTCTTGACCAAGTGGTAAATAAGTACTATCCTAATTATTGAACAAATGGTCAATTGGTTGCCGCGCAACGGCTTCGCCGATCCGCGCGGCGGCGGGCAGCATGGCGGACGGGCAGGAGCCGGGGGGGTGTAGTGCGTGGCGGCGCGGGCCGCCTCGGGCAGTGGCAGCGGGCGCTGGACGGAATTCCACCATCGAGAGGAACGGTCATGAAGAGCAGCGGTTTGACGGGGAGCACACTGGCCGCGCTGGTGGCGGCATTGTGCTTCGGCGCACCGGCGGCGGCACAGGCGCCGGGGGGCCCCACGGCGGGAACCATCGAGATCGGCGGCTTTGGCCAGTGGACGGCGTTCGATGAGAACGCGGGGCGCCCCGGCGTGGTGCCCGAGGACGGATTCGGCTTTGGCGGGCGCCTGGGCTTCTTTCTCACGCCGCGCCTGGAGCTCGAAGGCGACGGATGGTACTCGCCGCAGGACCGGGACCTGGACGAGTCGTTCTGCTGCACGGGCGAGCGGGCCACCCAGGTCCGCGCCTCGGGGCAGGGTCTTCGGCTCAACTACAACCTGCCGCTGGGGCTGATGGGCGGCGCGAGCCAGTTCATCATCGGCGCCGGCGCGGTGCGCACCAACTACGCGTTCGAGGGCGGCAGCGATGCCGGCGCCGACGTGGACAGCGCCATCACCAGCTACGGCGCCAGCGGCCTGGTGGGCCTTCGCATGGGCCTCGCGCGCTGGCTGGCGGCCCGCGTGGACGGCGTCGCCGACTACATGCCGGGCCACGAGCCGGAGGCGAACCTGAACCTGCACGCGCGCGCCGGCCTGAGCCTGCTGCTCGGCGGCCGCCGCGCGGCCCCGTTCATTCCGCCTCCGCCACCCCCGCCGCCCGCGCCCCCTGCCCCGCCCCCGCTTGCGCCGCGGCCTCCGCCGCCGCCCGCGATGGCGACGATCAGCGTGTGCGTGGTGCAGAACGGCATGCCGGGCACCATCCAGGCGCAGTACGACCCCGCCACGCGCGACACGACCGTGAACGGGCGGCCGTTCGGCCAGGCCCACATGGCGGGCGCCGCGCCGTACGCCTCGGGCGCGGCGTGGTACATCCAGAACGAGCAGATCACCGTGCAGGGCCGGCGCTTCGTGAAGTTCGGGATGCCGCGCGTGCTGGGCGTGAACGACGTCGTCCGTGCGGGCGAGTACCAGGGGATCCCGGTGTTCGCCGAGGCCGGGGCGGCGCGTTCGGAGGTGCTCTACGTGCCGGTGCGGCCCGGGTGCGAGTTCCAGCCGTACCAGACCGAGGTGAAGGTGGGCGCGGTTCGCGGCGAGTAGCCGCGGACCGGCTTGCGGGAATGGTGGGGCGCCCCCGGGCGCCCCTGGGAATCTTTGCGAACGATGCGCGCGTCCGCGCGCCGTCGCACTCACCTCGGTCAGGTCGGGGGATTCGATGAAAAGCTTTTTGAAGGGCCGCATTGCAGGGATGCGGTTTTCGCGCGGACGGATCGCCGGCGCCGCCGCGGCGCTCGCGTTCGTCCTGCTCTCCGTGGCGTGCGGCGACGCGTCCGGCCCGGAGCAGCTCGACACGCTCACCATCTCGCCGATGACGGCGACGGTGGCGGTCAACGGCACGGTGCAGTTCTCCGCCGCCGGCACGCGCACCGGTTCGTCCGAGACGCGGATCAAGGGAGAAACCTGGACCGTCGCCGGTGGCGGCACGGTCAGCGACGAAGGGCTGTTCAGGGCGGGAACCACGCCGGGAACCAGCACGGTCACCGTGGCCTGCGGCGGCCAGACGGCCGTCGCGACCATCACCGTGACGGCGGGCCCCCTGGCGACCATCACCGTAACGCCCAACCCGGCCACGGTGGCCGTGGGCGCGCAGCAGCAGTTCACGGCCGTGGGCCGTGACGCCGCCGGCAACGTGGTCGCCATCACCCCCGTCTGGTCCACCACCAACCCGCCGGGGACGATCAACGCCGCCACGGGGCTCTTCACGGCGGGGACCACGATCGGCACCTTCGCCAACAGCGTCCGCGCGACCTCGGGTGCCATCTCCGGCACGGCGACGGTCAACGTGACGGCCGGCGCGCTGGCCACCATCACCGTCACGCCCAACCCGGCCACACTGCCCATCGGCGCGCAGCAGCAGTTCACGGCCGTGGGCCGCGACGCCGCCGGCAACGTCGTCCCCATAACCCCCGTCTGGTCCACCACCGACCCGCCGGGCACCATCAACGCCGCCACGGGTCTGTTTACCGCGGGGAACACGGTCGGCGGCTTCCCCAACAGCGTGCGGGCGACCTCGGGCGCAATCTCGGGTACGGCCACGGTCAACGTCGTCGCCGGGCCGCTGGCCACCATCACGGTCACGCCCAACCCGGAGACGCTGGCGGTGGGCGCCCAGCAGCAGTTCACGGCGGTGGGCAGAGACGCCGCGGGCAACGTGATCCCCATTACCCCCACCTGGTCCACGACCAACCCGCCGGGCACCATCAACGCCGTCTCCGGCCTCTTCACGGCGGGGAACACGGCGGGAACGTTCGCCAACAGCGTCCGCGCCACCGAGGGCTCCATCTTCGGCACGGCGACGGTCACCGTGACCGCCGCGGCCCCCGCGCCGCTGGCCACCATCACGGTCACGCCCAATCCCCGGACGCTGGAGACGGGCGACCAGCAGACGTTCACGGCGGTGGGCCGCGACGCCAACGGGGTCGTCGTTCCCATCAACCCCACCTGGTCCGTCACCAACGGCGGCGGCACCGTCCCCGCGGGGAGCACGGGGCAGACGGTGGTGTTTACGGCGGGCAACACCACGGGCACCTTCACGAACACCGTGCGGGCCACCCAGGGCGCCATCTCCGGCAGCGCGACGGTGATCGTGACCGCGCCGCCGGTCGTTCCGCCGCCGCCCGCCCCCGCGTCCAGCTTCCGGGTGCTGGCGCGAACGGCGGTCGCCTGCACCAGCGGCAGCATCAGCGGGGACGTGGGGACCTTCCAGGCCGCGCCCACCGGCTCGTTCACCCCGGTGAACTGCCCCGTGAACGGCGGGACCGCGCAGGTCGGCACCCCGGCCGCCGTGCAGGCCTACAACAGCTTCGTGGCGTCGTACAACCAGCGCGAAACGGTGGCGTGCGGCACGGTGCTCACGGGCACGCTGGCGGGTGTCACGCTGCCGCCGGGCGTGTACTGCTTCGACAACGCGGCCTCCCTCACGGGCACGCTGACGCTGAACGGCCCCTCGACGGGCACCTGGCTCTTCAAGGTGGGCACGAGCGGTGTGGGCGCACTCACCACCACCGGCTTCACGGTGGTGATGGGCGGCGGCGCCTCGTCGTGCAACGTCACCTGGTGGGTGGAGGATGCGGCCACCATGACGGATTCCAACATGAAGGGCGCCATCCTCGCGGGCGGGGACCTGACCGCGACGCGCGGCACCCTTCAGGGGAACGCGTGGTCGCAGGGGGACGTGACCATCACGGGTACCGTGCTTTCCGCCTGCACGCCGTGAGGACGGGGGATGGTCGTACCCGGGACCGGCAGATGTAGATAGGGCCTGCCGGGCCCGGGTCGGTTTCGCAACGCGGGAGCCGGAGGATTGCCTCCGGCTCCCGCGTGCGCATCCGGGCAAAGGGGATCGCGTTCCGCCTCGACGGCAGTGCCCGTCCCCGCATGCGCACGCGGTCGCCGGGTTGAGTGCGAGACCGGCGCCTCGCCGGGATGGCAGCTGCCGGGGTTAGTTCATCCGCGTTTTTTGGAGGGGCCCCATTCTCGGTCCGGGGCCAGGATCCAGCGGGCGTTTCACGCAGAGGTCACAGAGACGAACGGAGGAGGACGCGGAGAACGGATTCAATTCTCTGCGTCCTCGTCTTCTTCCGCGCCGAACTGCAGAACGGAATTCGCACGCAGAGGGAACGGATACCGGATTCCCGGATTCCATGTGCTTTTCAGCTCTGAAGCTGGTCTCGGAACGCCGGGTGCACGACGGGCTGGGCGAGCCGGTATCATTCCGGGGGTACTCCGTTCCCTCCGTCCCCCTCTGCGTGAGCATCCGCTTTTTCCGGCTTCGGTCCCGGAGCAACCATCGCCCACGCTTGCCGGGGGCGGCCATGGCAGATCATCTCCACCCGATCGCGTCCGTTGCGGACCCTGCCGTGGCACGGACGCAGCGAAGGGGGCGCAACGGATGCGAGTACGGTTCGGCACCGCCCCCTGCACTCCGCCCTCGGACCCCGACGCATCGTCCCAATCCCACCCATCGGCCTGCCGGACGAACGCAGCTTGCACCTGCCGCTAGCCAGCGGACCGGGGCGCGACCGCGTTCCGGACACCACACCGACCGGATGGGATACGATGACCAGGAAGCTCAAGCTGGAGATGGACGCGCTCGTGGTGGAGTCGTTCGAGGCGGGCGACGGAAAGGGGGAACTGCGCGGGACGGTGCAGGGGCACGCGAGCATGCTGGTTCCCGGGTGCCCGAACCAGGAGACGGTGCTGCCCCCGGGCGCCTGCAGCACCCGTTGCACAGGCACGGCCCTGGACACGGTCCGGGACTGCACCTTCAGCTGCCCGTAGTCCACCGGTGCAGCAAGGACGCCTGCCGGTGTTCGGACGCCCCCTCCCGCCGATCGCGCGGGAGGGGGCGAGCGCCGAAAAATCCCGTCCCCTGAAACCGGTCCCTGTAACCTGTAACCTGTCCCCCGTACCCCGCAGTTCTCCTCCGCCCGTTGACGCCTCTCCATCCGGCACGGTAGTTTAGCGGTTTGCCTTACGTCCGGCCCAACAGGCCGCAGGAACCCGGCGGCCGCCGCATGGACCGGGGAATGGAATCGAAGTCGGAGCCGTGCCCCATCCCCTGCTGATCGACAGCTTTCAGACCGTGCCCGCGTTCCGCGCGCTGGCCGCGGCGCTTCCGCGCGCGGGCGAGCGCGCGCTGGCCACGGGCCTGGCGGGCGCGTCTCCCATGACGCTGCTGGCCGCGCTGCACCGCGTTCGCCCCGAGCGGATGTGGCTCCTCGTCGCGTCCGGACCCGAGGACGCGGAGCAGGCCACGAGCGACCTGGAGGCCATGCTGGGCGAGGACGGCATCTTCCTCTACCCCCAGCGCGAGTCGCTGCCGTACGAGGAAGGCGAGCCGCACCTGGAGATCGGCGGCGCCCGCGTGGAGGCGCTTGAGGCGCTGCTCAGCGGCCGCGCCCGCTTGATGATCACCACCGCGCGGGCCATGCAGGAGCTGTCGCCCGCCGTGCACGGCCTGCGCGACCTGCGGCTGGAGATCAAGCAGGGCGACGTCCTTCGCCTTCCCGAGCTGTCCGGCCGGCTGGAAGAGATGGGCTTCGAGCGCGTGGCGACCGTAGAGGAGGTGGGCCAGTTCGCCCTGCGGGGCGGAATCGTGGACGTGTTCGGGTTCGGCACGCCGGAGCCGGCGCGCATCGAGCTGCTGGGCGACGAGGTGGAGAGCATCCGCTTCTTCGACATCCTGACCCAGCTTTCCGTCCGCGCCGTGGACCACCTGCAGCTGCTGCCCGTGGACCTCAAGTCCGCCGACGGCATCTCCGGCGACGGAAAGCCCGCCTCGGAGCACGAGGCGCCCGCGGCGGACGGCGAGCGGCGGTCGCTGCTGGACTACATCCCCGAAGATACGGTCGTCGTCCACCTGCACGGCGGGCAGACGCGCCAGGAGCTGGAGCGCACCTGGGCCGAGGTGCAGCGCCTCCATGAAGCGGAATCCAGGCGCGGCACCCGGCCCGAGCCCCCCGCCCGCCTCTTCTTTCCCCCCGGCGACGCGGAAAACCGGCTGGCGGCGTTCCCGCAATTGTTCGTGGAGGATGCCGGGTCGCAGCCCGTCGCCAACGTGGCGCGGTTCCAGGCCCTGCCGCCGGAGCCCATCGACCGCGACATGGGGCGCCTGGGCGAGGTGCTAAAGACGGCGTCGGCGCGGGGCGAGCGCACGCTCATCCTGTGCGACAACCAGGGGCAGCTGGAGCGCCTGCAGGAGCTGCTGGACGAGCTCAAGGTGGCGCGGACCGTGGAGCTGGGGATCGGCTCGCTCACGGGCGGGTTCTTCCTGGCGGACGGCGAGCCGCCGTTCCGGGTGCTCACGGACCACGAGATCTTTCGCCGCTCGCGCCGCATCCGCCGCCGGCGGCGATTCCGTGGCGGCGCTGCGCTGGAGAGCGTGGCCGCGCTCAAGCCGGGCGACTACGTGGTGCACATGGACCACGGCATCGGCCAGTTCCGGCGGATGGAGCGGGTCCGCGTGGGCGAGGAGGAGTTCGAGACGCTGGTGATCGAGTACGCCGGCGGCGAGCTGCTGCGCGTGCCCGTGCACCGCGTTGACCTCATCGAGCGCTACGTCTCCGACAGCGACCGCGACGACGACTCGCCCCCGCCCAAGGTGCACCGCATCGGCGGCAAGGACTGGTCGCGGGCCAAGGGCAAGACGCAG
>DASQZE010000358.1:0-5103 GCA_035638875.1 Longimicrobium sp. | reverse complement strand
CTCGCGGGCATCGCCTGGTGCTCCAGCGTGCCCAGCGGCTTGCCGGGCGGCGCCAGGTCCGGCCCCACGTCGCCCGTGATGAGCCGCGCGCCCCGCTGCCAGGTGACGTAGTTCCACGCCCACTGCATGAACACCGCGATGCGGTTGCGGAAGCCGATGAGCGACATCACGTGCACGAACAGCCAGCCGATCCACGCCAGCCACCCCTTCATCTTGAAGGATTCGCGCTGCAGGATGGCCGCGCGCCGGCCGATGGTGGCCATGTTTCCCTTGTTGAAGTAGCGGAACGGCCTGCGCGGCTCGCCCAGCAGCGTGCGGGCGATGTTCTTCGCCGCCGCCTTCCCGCCCTGGATGGCCACCTGCGCCACCCCCGGCAGCGGTGTGCCGTCCGGCCCCGCCAGGTTCATCAGGTCGCCCACCACGAACACCTCGGGGTGGCCGGGAACGGACAGGTCCGGCTCCACCATCACCCGCCCCACCCGGTCCGTCTCCACCCCCAGCGCCCGGCCCAGGGGCGACGCCGTCACCCCCGCCGCCCACACGACGTTGCGGGTGCGGATCTTCTCCTCGCCCACGAACACCGCGTCCGGCTCGATGCCCGTGACGATGCTGTTCGTCCGCACCTCCACGCCCTTTCGCGCCAGGGCACGGCCGGCGTACTCCGACAGGTCTTCGTCGTACGCCGCCAGCACGCGGGGGCCGCCCTCCAGCAGGATGACCCGCGCCGTGCTGGGGTCGATGCGCCGGAAGTCGCGCACCAGCGAGTGCGCCGCGATCTCCGCGAAGGCGCCCGCCATCTCCACCCCCGTCGGGCCGGCCCCGATGACGACGAAGGTCAGCAGGGCGCGGCGCTCCTCCGCGTCCTCTTCCTGCTCCGCCGCCTCGAACGCGAGCAGAAAGCGCCGGCGGATGTGGGTCGCGTCCTCCACCGTCTTGAGTCCCGGCGCCAGCGGCTCCCATTCCGGGTGCCCGAAGTACGCGTGCGTGGCGCCCGAGGCGATGATCAAGAAGTCGTAGCCGATGCGGCTGCCGTCCGCCAGCACCACCGCGCGCCCGGGGAGGTCGAACCCCGTGACCTCCGCCATCCGCACCTCCGTGGCCCGCGCGTGGCGCAGGATGCTGCGGATGGGCCCCGTGATGTCCGCCGGCGACAGGGCGGCCGTGGCCACCTGGTAGAGCAAAGGCTGAAAGACGTGGTGGTTGCGGCGGTCCACCAGCGTGGCGCTCACCGGCACCCGGCGCAGCGCGCGCGCCGCCGACAGTCCGCCGAACCCGCCGCCCACAATGACTACATGCGGCACCCGCAGGATGCGCGTCTCGTTCATGGTCCATCTCCAAAGCGTGTGATTGCCCACACCCCGGAGAACGATACCGCCACCGCGCCACCGCCGAAACCGCGGCGTTGCCCTTTGGCGCCCCTTCCGCTAGCATCCTGCCCGGCCATCCAATGATCCGCACACAGAGCACAGTGACCGTTCACACCCCGCCCCCCGTACCCGGCTACGGGTTGGCGCCGCCCACCCCCGGAGACGCGCTCGCGTTCCTGGCCCGCGGCGTGGGCCCCGACCGTGCGGCCGGCGAATGGCTGGGCGCGTGCAAGCGGGCCGGCGCCCCCACCGCGGGCCTTTCCGTGGACGAGATGATGCGCGTGTCCGGGCGGCTGGCGGAGCAGGACGGCGTGGTGGGGGTCATCGGCCAGTCGCTGGTGGTGCGGGTGCGCACCTACCGGCTGCTGGCGGGCAGCTTCTCTCGCGCGGAGAGCAGCCGATGAGTGGGGAAATGATGACGGATGGAGCGGCCGATCCCATCCGCGACAACGCGCGCCTGGCGGAGATCGCCGCGCTGGGGCTGACGGCGGCCGAGGTGGACGGCGTGCTGCAGCAGACGGTGGAAGAAGCGGCGTCGCGGCTGGGCCTGCCCACGGCCATGGTGAGCATCGTGATGGACGAGGCGCAGTGGTTCGCCGCGCACACGGGGCTCCCCGCGTGGATGGCCGAGGCACGGGGCACGCCGGTGGAGTGGTCGTTCTGCGCCAACGCCGTGCGCACCGGCGAGCCGTTCGTGGTGGAGGATGCCACCACGCACCCGCTCGTCAAAAACATCCCGATCGTGGACCTGGACAACGTCCGCTGCTACGCCGGCATTCCCCTGGTCACCTCCACGAGGCAGACGCTCGGCACGCTGTGCGTCATCGGCACGGAGCCAAAGTCGTTCTCGCAGGCGGAGCTGGATACGCTGCGCACGCTGGCGAAGCAGGCCATGGACCGCATCGAGGAGCGGCGGCGGGAGTAGGCGGCGGAGACGGATGAGGGGATGAAGAGCGTCGCGGTGCGACGCGGAGCCCTCTCCCCCGCCCGCCTTTGCGCTCGTTCCTCGCGACGGCGGCCGACCCCTCCCCCAACTTCGGGGGAGGGGTTGTTTGCGTGGGCGGAGTTTCGGCGCGGCGCGGAGGCTGCGCCGTGACGGACGGTCTCCCCCTCTCCCCACGGCAGTTTGCGGGGGGAGGGGGCCGGGGGGTGGGGGACGAAGACAGCCCGCCCCGACATCTCGTCGGGGCGGGCCGTCTCGCTCAGTCTGCCAAATCGGTCTGCCGAATCCGTCTACCGCGGTCCGCGGATCACACCGGGACCGGAAGCAGCGTGCGGAAGGAGTTGCGCGCGCGGTTCAGCCGGCTCTTGACCGTGCCCACGGGAATCCCGATCTCCTCGGCGATCTCCTCGTAGGTGCGGTCCTCCACCTCGCGCATCACGAACGGAATGCGGTGGTGCTCGTCCATCTTCTCGATGGCCTCGTCGATCGCCTTGCGAAGCTCGCTGCGGTACGCCTCGCGCGACGGGTCCGCCGCGCCGCTGGCGAACTCCACCGGCCGCGTGGGCTGGCCGCTGGCCGAGCTCTCCGGCCGCATCTCCGAGAACGCCGTCTCCCGGCGGCGCGAGCGGTTGCGGAACTCGTTCTTGAGCAGGTTGTTCGCGATCGTGTGGATCCACGTCGAGAACTTCCGTGCGGGATCGTAGCTCTCACGCGCGCGGTGAATGCGCAGAAAGGTATCCTGCGTAAGGTCCGCCACGCGCTCCTCGTCGTTCAGCCGCTTGCGAAGAAAGCCCTGGATGCGCGGTTCGTACCGCTCCACCAGCTCGCGAAAGCCCGCTTCTTCGCCCTGCGTGTAGCGCTGGAACAACTCTTCGTCCGCCATTGCATGCAGCGTCGACCGGTCGGTGGGCTGGCGGGTGCCCATACGCACGCGGTCCGGCATCACGCCCCGCGCGGGGACGTGCTTGGGCGCCTCGAAAAGCGCGGCCGTGCTGGTCAGGTCGATTGCGGTCTTCATGGAATGAATCTAACCGTGTTAAGAGGTTTTGTCGAGGGTTGGGAACAAAATCCTCTTTGGTTAACCCGTTGTTAATCTGCTGTTTACGCGGCGTCGGCGGGCGCTTCGGAGCGGCGCCGGCGCACCCGTGTGCGGGCGTCGGCGATGTTGAATACCAGAAAGATGATGCTGCCCAGCGCCAATTGAAAGTAAAACGTGAGCATCCGCCATCCGGCGGTGGCCACGCCGATCAATCCCGCCGGCAAAAGCGCCTCGTACACCAGGTAGAACGCGGCCTCGGCACCCCCGGACGCGCCCGGAGTGGGGATGAACATCATGGCCGTGAAGATGACCCACTGCAGCAGGAAGAAGAGAACGGGGTCCACCCGCGCGCCCAGGAAGTACGCCAGGGCCGTGACCACGGAGTAGCGGCAGGTCCACTGCACGGCCGTGATGAGGAACGTGAGCACGAACCGGCTCTTGCCCCGGCGGATGACCAGCTGGTGCACGCTCTTGAAGTCCTGCCACGTACGCCGGAACTTGCGCTTGAGCCGCGCCACCAGCCGCAGCCCCCGGTTGCGCGGCCGCTCCCCCAGCGCGCCCCGCAGCGCCGCCGCGAACAGCAGGCGCAGGATGAGCACGGACGCCGCGCCGATGCCGATCACCACCAGCACCTGCCCCTGCATCCGCTGCCCCATGCTGGCCAGCACGGGCAGCTCCCACGCGCGCGACAGGATGATGGAGGTGGGGATGGCCATGGCGAAGAACGCCATGTCCTCGATGTACCCCAGCGTCACGATGGACGCCGCGTGCCCCTGGGGAATGCCCTTCTGCACCATCATCCCCCAGCGGAACACCTCGCCGCCGCTGGACGTCGGGAACACGGAGGACGAGAGCTCCGCGCCCAGCGTGACCCGGAACATGTCGCGAAAGCTCACCCGGTGCCCGATGAAGCGGGCCCAGACCAGCAGGCGCAGCGTGTTGGTGACCCAGGGAAGGAGCGCCAGCAGGATGGCCAGGTACAGGTAGCGCAGGTCCGGCCCGCGCTCCATCATCTCGCGCAGCTTGGCATGGTCCGTGGCGAACCACGACAGGGCCAGGTTGCCCAGCACGCCGAACGGCACCAGGATGAGCGCCGTCCGCAGCACGCGGTCCAGCCCCTTGGACAGGCCGGGGTTCTCTGCGGGGGGCCCGGGCGGGGGCTGGTTCATCGACGGGGGGTTTTACGGGGCTGATGGACGACGGCGCGATAGCTCTCCAGCAGCCTGCCGTTGATGGCGGCCCAGTCGCGCGCGCGGGCCGCCTCGCGTGCCTGGCCGCCCATCCGCGCGCGCCGCTCCGGGTCGCGCAGCAGGGTCTCGCACTGCGCCGCGAGGTCCGCGGGGTCGTTGGCGCGGGCGATGAAGCCGGTCTCACCCGGCTCCACGAGGTCGGGCGGGCCGCCCTTGTCCACGACGACGGCGGGGAGCCCGGAGGCCTGCGCCTCCAGCACCACGTTGCCGAACGTCTCGGTGGTGGACGGAAAGACGAACACGTCGCCCGATGCGTACCAGCGGGCCAGGTCGTCACCGCCCTGGTGGCCGGCGAAGTAGGCGTCCGGCAGCGCGGTCTGCAGGTCGCCGCGCATCGGTCCATCCCCTACGAGCACCAGCCGGTGCGTGTTTCCGCGCTGTCGCAGGATGCGGTCCATCTGCACCAGGTCCGCCATGTCCTTTTCCTTCACCAGCCGGCTCACCATCAGCAGGATGGGGGTGGCATCGCCCGCGCCGGCCTGCGCGCGCAGCTCCGCGCTCCGG